>CAZXCO010000600.1:0-7383 GCA_964639095.1 uncultured Solibacteraceae bacterium | reverse complement strand
AACGCCGCCAGCGCGCTGGCAGCCTATGCTGCGGCGGCAGGACTCGAAGCCCATATTTTCATGCCGCAGGATGTACCGCAGGCGAATTTCGTCGAATGTGCGGCCTATGGCGCTCATGTGACTCTTGTCGACGGTCTGATCACCGATTGCGGGCGCATTGTGGCCGAGCGCAGTCCGCGGGAAGGCTGGTTCGACCTCTCGACGCTGAAGGAACCCTACCGGATCGAAGGCAAGAAGACGATGGGCTACGAACTGGCCGAGCAACTCGGCTGGGAATTGCCGGACGCCATTCTTTATCCGACCGGAGGCGGCGTGGGCATGATCGGGATGTGGAAAGCATTCGCGGAAATGGAGGCGCTGGGGTGGATCGGCGCGCGCCGGCCGAAGATGGTGGCGGTGCAGGCGGAAGGGTGCCAGCCGGTGGTGCGGGCGTTTCAGGAAGGAGCCGAATGCAGCCGCGCCTGGGAAGGCGCGGCAACGATCGCAAGCGGTCTGCGTGTGCCCCGCCCGCTCGGCGACCGGCTGATTCTGCAGGCAGTCCGTGAGAGCGGAGGGACCGCTGTCGCCGTCTCCGACCGGGCGCTCATCGACGCCGGTATCCGGCTTGCCGGGGAAGAGGGGATCTTCGTGAGTCCCGAGGGCGCGGCCTGTCTGTCGGCGGCGGAAAAGCTGCTGCAGGACGGGTTCCTGAAGCGGGACGAAAAAATCGTCATCTATAATACCGGGTCCGGTTTGAAGTCCCTTGAGGCCTACTCGACGCGATTCCCCCGGATGGCTGCGGGGGAGACCGGTAAACTCGGGGGCCTGATCACGCCGCGCTGATCCGTAGTCTCGGGCGATATCATCGATCAGGCTGTATCAGGTCGTATCATGTCAGGTCGTATCATGGGGTGTCGGCCTGGCGCCGGCGAATCCCCGCAGGGCTGAGTTTCATCTTATACATACGAGAGAAACGGAGACGAGAAAGGAAATCAATGGGTCAATCTCTGCTGGTCCCCATGGTTGTCGAACAGACGTCGAGAGGTGAGCGCGCGTACGACATTTACTCACGCCTGTTGAAAGAAAACATCATATTTCTGGGGACGCCGATCGACGATACTGTGGCGAATCTGATCATCGCGCAGCTGCTCTTCCTCGAAGCGGAAGATCCGGAGCGCGATATTTCGATCTATATCAATTCGCCCGGCGGCTCGATCACGGCTGGTCTCGCGATTCTGGATACGATGTCGTTCGTTCGCCCCGATATCGTCACGATCTGCGTCGGGCAGGCGGCCTCGATGGGCGCCGTGCTCCTCGCAGCGGGCACAAAGGGGAAGCGCTTCAGTCTGCCGAACTCCCGCATCATGATTCACCAGCCCTCGATGCAGGGTCTGGCGGGCCAGGCGGCCGATATCGACATCTATGCGAAGGAGATCCTTCGCATGCGCGAAATTCTCAACCGGATTCTGGCCGATGCCAGCAATCAGACGAGTGAGAGAGTCGCGCGCGACGTAGACCGCGACTACATCATGAGCCCCGAACAGGCCACCGAGTATGGAATCATCGACCGTGTGATTTCGAGCCGCGAACTCGCTCCGGCGCCCGTTTCCAAGTCGACGTAAAAGCAGGCGCTGTCAAACGAAAAGACCGCGAGTCCGAGACTCCGGACGCTCACTGAGTGTCCGGAGCGGGTCCCCGCAGCAGTCCCAAAATTCGCTCGAAAAATTTCAGGCCCCGCGGAATGTACAAATATGCGCTCCAGCGGGAATTCTCTTTGGTGCAGGCGTGGCGCCGTTTTCTGCGCCCTGCTGCTCTGGTCCCTGTTCTCCTACGGACAGCCTGCCACCGGACAGATTCACATTGAAGTCCGGGACCCCTCCGGCGCAGTCATCGAGGCCTCGGGCCAGCTTCTGGATCCGGCCGGGGAAAACCATCCATTCCAGACTTCGCCGGACGGCGTATACACGTTTTCAGACCTCTCCGCCGGCCGCTATCGTCTCGAAGTCTCGAAAGTGGGCTTCGCGACGCAGACGCTCCTGATCGATGTTTCACCGGGCGCCACGGTCTCCCGCGCAGTCCATCTCGCGCTGGCTGCGCAGGCTTCCGCCGTGGACGTCGTGGCGGCAACCCCGCTTCCCGGGACCGATTTGCCTGTGGACGAAATACCCGCGCCGGTCCAGACCGCGACGGCGCGCGATCTGGAGGAGAGCGGCGCTCTCGATCTGTCCGACCTGCTGAACCAGCGGCTGAGCGGGGTCCACATCAATCAGAACCAGGAGAACCCCTACCAGCCCGATCTGAACTACCGCGGCTACACGGCCTCGCCTCTGCTCGGGACGCCGGAGGGTGTTTCCGTGTATATGGATGGCGTCCGGCAGAACCAGCCATTCGGGGACATCGTCGCCTGGGACCTGATTCCGAAGATCGCGATTTCGGAAATGGCCCTGATTCCCGGATCCAACCCGCTGTTCGGGCTCAACACGCTCGGCGGCGCCATCTCGATCGATACCAAAAATGGCCACAGCGCGCCCGGCGCCACCTTTCAGGTCAGCGGGGGCAGTTTCGGGCGGCGGGCGGGCGAATTCGAATACGGCGGCGCCAATTCCAAAGGATTGAGCTGGTACTTTGCGGGCAACCTCTTCCGCGAAGACGGGTGGCGGCAGTTCTCGCCTTCGGAGGTCCGTCAGGCCTTCACCAAACTGGGCTATATGCGCGGCAGGACATCCATCAATCTCAGTCTGGGATACGCCGATAACTGGCTGACCGGCAATGGCCTGCAGGATACGCGGTTCCTGGCGCAGCATTACGCCAGCGTCTACAGCATTCCCGATATCACGTGGAACCGGTCGCCCTCCCTCAATCTGAGCCTGAAACACAGCGTTTCGCCCCGCCTGACCCTCTCCGGCAACGCTTACTTCCGCTACATCCGCGCCGATACGACGAACGGGGACATCAACGAAGAATCGTTCAGCGAATCCCTCTACAACCTGAGTGCGAGCGACATCGCCGCCCTCACGGCCGCCGGCTATACGGGGTTTCCCGTCACGGGCAGCCCGGCCACGGAGCCCTTCCCCTACTGGGGCTGCATCGCACAGGGGCTCGAGCACGACGAGCCGGGCGGGAAGTGCGACGGGATGATCACGAACACTTTCAACAAGCAGAACAACTGGGGCCTCTCGGGGCAGGCGGGCTGGCTTTTGTCGCACAACCAACTCACCGCGGGCGCAGCCTGGGACCGCAGCAGCATGCTCTTTCAGCAGGGGTCGCAATTTGGATATATGAATGCCGACCGGGTCACGATCACGCCCATAAATGCCTTCGCCGACGGCAGCACGACGCAGGACGGCGTCCCGTTCGATTCCCGGGTCAATCTGCACGGCCGGGTCAACACGTTCAGCCTGTATGCGGGCGATACGTTGTCTCTGGGTGGGTCGCTGGCTTTGACGCTGTCGGGGCGATACAACCGGATGTCGATCGGTAACGCGGACCGTCTGCCGCCGGCGCCCGACGGCTCCCGCGGCTCGCTCAACGGGCAATACGTGTTCGAGCGCTTTAATCCCGCCGTGGGCTTCACCTGGAGCCCGACGCATCTGGCGGGCGTGTATTTCGATTACAGCGAGAGCAGCCGCGCCCCGACCTCGATCGAGCTGGGCTGCGCCGATCCGGATCAGCCCTGCAATCTGCCGAATGCGCTGGTCGGCGACCCCCCGCTGAAGCAGGTGGTGACGAGGACGCTCGAAGCGGGTCTGCGCGGAAGCATGGAACGAAACATCCGCTGGAGCGCAGGCTGGTTCCGGGGAGTGAACGACAACGACATTCTCTTTGTTGCGTCGCAGCAGACAGGCTTCGGCTATTTCACCAATTTCGGTCAGACGCTGCGTCAGGGAACGGAAGTCAGCCTGAGCGGCCAGTTCAAACACCTCACGATCGGGGGGAATTACACATTTCTGGCCGCGACATATGAGAGCCCGCAGATCATCAATGGCGGCAGCAACAGTCTGAGCGATGGCGGACCGGGCATGGACGGAAATATTACGGTCCAGCCAGGAGACCAGATACCGCAGATGCCGCGCAATATTCTCAAAGCCTGGGCGGAGTATCAGCCGACGCCGAAACTTTCCATCGATCTCGACTTCGACGCTGTAGGGCGCTCCTGGGCACGGGGCAACGAAAATAATCTGGACCGGCCCGACGGCGTGTATTACCTTGGCGAAGGCTTTTCACCCGGCTACGGGGTGGTGAATCTGGGAATGCACTATCAGTTCCTGAAGCGTGCGCAGTTCTTCGTGCAGATCGACAATCTGCTCAACCACCGCTATTACACAGCGGCTCAACTGGGGCCCACGCCTTACGACAACAGTGGGAACTTTGTGGCGCGGCCCTTTCCGGCGGTGAACGGAGACTTCCCCGTCCGGTCCTCGACTTTTTTTGCGCCGGGCGCTCCCATCGGCGCATGGGCGGGAATCCGGCTCCGGTTTTGATTGTTGTATAAACGTAGACGGCCGATAGAAAAAATGTCCGGTTTGCCCTCAGATTCGAATATGGCGGCAATCCTTTCCGTAGTCGATGCGGCCGCCGGCACGCTTTCGACGTCTGCGCCCTCGGCCGTGGAAAGGGTCGTCCTCGATCTTTTCGATTCGCTGCGCGATCCGCTGCTGCGCTATCTCTCGAGCTTTTCCCTGAGACCTTCCGATTGCGAAGAAATCGTGCAGGATACGTTTCTCGCGCTGTTCCAGCATCTGCGCCGGGACCGGCCGCGTGACAACCTGCGCGGCTGGCTGTTTCGCGTGGCCCACAATCTCGCGCTGAGAAGACGCAATCAGGACCGGCGCGAGTTCCCGTCGTCTGAGGCTTCGATGTCGGCCCGGGAGGAACTGGTCGCCGATCCCGGCCCCGGTCCAGAGGACCAGGCCGCTGCGACTCAGACCCGGAAGCGGCTGATGGCGGTGGTCGATGCGCTTCCGGAGCAGGACCGACGGTGCCTTTTCCTGCGGGCGGAAGGCCTGCGATACCGCGAAATCGCGGAAATTCTCGATATGTCTCTCAGCTCGGTTTCCGTTTCGCTGGGACGATCTCTGGCGCGTATCAGCCGCGCCGCAGGACGGTGAAGTAATGCGGCATGACGACACCCATCTTTCCGATCAGGAACTGCTGCTCGCGGCCGACGGCGAACTGACGGCGCGCGCCGCGGCCCGCGTGCAATCGCATCTGGCCGCGTGCTGGCTCTGCCGGTCGCGCAAACAGGAGATGGAGAGAGCGGTCGGCGAGTTTGTGCGTGAGTACCGGACGACGCTCGACGCGGAGATTCCTCCGGGCGCTGGCCCGCGTGCCCTGCTGAAGGCGCGCATGGCGCAGATGCAGGCAGGGGACAGGGGCGTGCGCATTCCCGGTTTCCCGCTCTGGTTTGCTCCCGCCGTGTGGTCGGCTTTCCTCCTCGCCGGAGCGCTCGTGCTGCTCGGAGTCTTCGTGGTCCCCTCGTGGCTGGCGCGGAAGGGGGATCGCGCCGCCCGGCCGGGCGCCGCCGTTGTGACCGTTCCAGATCCGAGCCTGACTCCCGGAGCCACGATGCTCGTGAGCCGTGAGCAGGTCTGCAAGGCTTCGAATTCCAACAACAGAATGGTCCCCGCGACACTGCAGCGGAAAGTATTTGAAGAATACGGAATAGGCCGCGCCGAGCCGCACGCTTACGAAGTCGATTACCTCATTACGCCCGCTCTCGGAGGCGCGGATGATATTCATAATCTTTGGCCGGAGTCGTACGAGGCGACGGTCTGGAACGCGCGCGTCAAGGATGCGCTCGAGGACCATCTGCGGGACATGGTCTGCGGCGGGCAACTGGATTTGATGACGGCCCAGCGCGAGATCGCGATGAACTGGATTGAAGCCTACAAGAAGTACTTTCACACCGACCGGCCACTGACACGATGATGCGAAGAACGAAAACAGGAGCTCTGCTGGTTCTGGTTGCGGCGTTCGCCGCTTTCGCCCAGCAGAAAGGGCACGTTGTGGACGACAACGCCCTGAAGAATGCCGCGAAGAGCGGCGATGAATGGCTGACCTACGGCCGCGATTATGCCGAGACCCACTTCAGCCCCCTGAAGCAGATCAATACGAGCAACGTGAAGCGGCTTGGCCTCGCGTGGTCGTGGGAGAGCGAGTCGCCGGCGGGCGCGCGCGTGGAGGCCACGCCAATCGTGTCCAATGGCGTAATTTACGCCAGCCTCGGCTGGAACGTCGTGGTGGCCGTGGACGCGCGCACAGGCAAGCTCAAGTGGCGCTGGGATCCGGAAATTCCGCGCAAGCACATCTCGGAAATCTGCTGCGGCGCGGTCAACCGCGGCGTCGCGCTTTACAAGGGCAAGGTGTACGAGGGGCTGCTTGACGGCCGGCTCGTCGCCCTCGACCAGCAGACCGGAAAGCTGTTGTGGAGCGTGAAGACAACGACCAACGACGATACGATCCTGACGGCCGCCGTTCGCGTGGTCAAAGGCAAAGTAATCGTCGGCACGAGCGGCGCCGAGCAGGCTGTCCGCGGATATTTCTCCGCTTACGACGCCGAGACGGGCAAACTCGTCTGGCGCTTCTATACAGTTCCGGGCGATCCGTCGAAACCTTTCGAGCAGCCCGAACTCGCTATGGCCGCGAAGACGTGGACCGGCGAGTGGTGGAAAATGGGCGGCGGCGGCACGGTCTGGGATGCGATGGCCTACGACCCTGACGCTGATCTGCTTTACATCGGAACCGGTAATGGCGGCCCCTGGGATCGCAATCTTCGCAGTCCCGGCGGCGGTGACAATCTGTTCCTCGCTTCGATCCTCGCCGTAAAGCCGGACACCGGGAAACTGGCCTGGTATTTCCAGGAAACACCGGGCGACGACTGGGACTACACTTCGACGCAGCCGATTGTACTGGCGGACCTCATGATCAATGGGCGCAATCGCAAAGTTCTTCTGCACGCCCCCAAGAACGGTTTCTTTTACGTTCTGGACCGGATCACCGGAGAGTTCATTTCCGGCGCTCCCTACGCAAAGCGGGTGACCTGGGCGACGGGTCTGGATAAGAACGGACGGCCGGTCGAAGCCAAAGGCGCGCGCTATGGCATCAACCCCGTTCTGATCTCGCCCGGAAACGGCGGGGCCCACAACTGGGAGGCGATGGCGTACAGCCCGCTGACCCGGCTGGTTTACATCCCGGGCACGGAAGGCGGCGCAAGATACGCGAGAGACCCGAAATTCGTTTTCCGGCGCGGCACCCAGAATGCCGGCATGAGCACGATGCAGCGCCCCCGGGATGAGAATGGCAAGGTGATTCCGCCCGATCCGCCCAACGTTCCGGTTACCGAGCCGGAAGGAGCGGACAAACAGCCGGAGGCGAAGGGCGGTTTTCTGGTTGCATGGGATCCCG
>CAZXCO010000599.1:0-4805 GCA_964639095.1 uncultured Solibacteraceae bacterium | reverse complement strand
AGAGTCTCACTGCCCGCGTCTCTTCCCTGAATGGCCGACAAGCCCTCCTGCGCTACCCGCATGGCTGCCTCGGGGTCGCCCATTTTCAAA
This sequence comes from uncultured Solibacteraceae bacterium, assembly GCA_964639095.1. Taxonomy (GTDB): domain Bacteria; phylum Acidobacteriota; class Terriglobia; order Bryobacterales; family Bryobacteraceae; genus BOG-234. The sequence continues at coordinate 4,715 of CAZXCO010000599.1, read as the reverse complement.
TAAAGGGCGGCCAGGTTGTTCATGGTGAAGCCGAAAGGGGTCCAGAGCCGTGAATTCTCGGCAATTCGTCTGGCTTTCAGAAAATCCGGCAGGGCGTCGCGAAAATCCTGTCTCGCGAGCGCGGCGCTGCCGGCATTGTTCCAGTTCATCGCGAGCTGGTGGAGCGCTCCGTCCCGCCCGGCCTCAAGGGCTGCTGCGCGAAACGACGCGCCCGCACGCGTGTATTCGCCAACCGAATACAACCGCCGGCCCTCGTTATAGAGGGAAATTTCCTTCGGCGAAGGGGGCTTCGTGTTATTGACGGGACGCGATGTGGAACCACAAAGCGACAACGCGATCGCAGCAGCGCCTGGAATCGCGAAGAGCAACCGTATGGATCGCCGCACCAGAAGTCTCTAATGGTGGGTGATAGATGTACGAAATTATACGCCTATCAACCACTTTATCAGAGCTTGATGCCGCTCGTGGCGGAAAAACCGGTGTGGAACCGGTCGAAATCGGCGGATGCGTTCTGTCACGCATTGCAAATAGAGCTACTTACAGAAGCAGGAAGTTGCCGACCAGGATAACCGGATCGCCGTCCATTCTGATTTCGCTTTCTGCCCCCCGCTTGCCGAAAATCGGAGGGCAAGTCGAGGGTACAGGGCGGCGGACGGGATTCTCCGGGCAGAAATCCCTAAAGTATTGACAAAAAGGATCGATAAAATCGGAATATGCTGTCAATCCCGCAGGGATGCAGCAGAAAAGGTCACTCGTCAGAGCAATTGCATGCCGGAATCCACAAACAGGATGTTCCCTGTGACACCGCGGCTCAAATCGCTCGCGAGGAACACGGCGGCATCCCCCACTTCCCCCGGCTCGGTCGTATGGCGCAGCGGAGAGCGCTCCTTCACGGCGTCGAGCATGGTCGAGAAATCCTTGACGGCCCGCGCCGAAGCCGTCTTGACGGCGCCCGCGGAAATCGCATTCACCCGAATGTTGCGCGGCCCGAGATCGCGCGCCAGATAGCGCATGGACGCTTCAAGCGAAGCCTTCGCCACGCCCATCACGTTATAGCTCGGCATCGCGCGCGTCGAGCCGATGTACGTCATGGTCATGATGGACCCTCCGTTCGTCATCAGCGGCGCGACCGCGCGGGACAACGCAACCAGCGAATACGCGCTCACGTTCTGCGCCAGCAGAAAGCCTTCGCGTGGCGTATCGAGATAGAGCCCGCTCAGATCCTCCCGATTCGCAAAGGCCAGGCTGTGAACCAGAATGTCCACCGGCCTGCCGAGCTCGCGGAGAGCCGGAGTCAGCGCCTCCAGCTCTTCATCCCGCGTGACGTCGCACGGCAGCATCTTCACGATCGGAAGCGAGCCCGTCATCGATTCCACCGTTTCCTTCTGCTTCTCGTTGAGGTACGTCAGGACGATATCGGCGCCTTCACGCCCGAACGACTCGGCAATGGCGAAGGCGAGGCTCCACTTGTTGGCGATGCCGGCGATGACGGCGGTCTTTCCTTCCAGCAGTTTTGACATGAATCTAATAGCGTAACTTGACCAGGCTCACCCGGCGGACCCGCCTGCACGGGTTACCATCGAAGTCTGCGCCGGGTACTATTCCTCGTCATTCTGCTGATTATTTACGGGTCGCTTTACCCGTGGCATTTTGTCGTGCCGCATTTGACCAGGAATCCGTTCTGGATTCTCCTGCATGCCCGCGACCCTCTCACGTTCCGCTATTTTCTGCGCGATTTCATCGTGAATGTCGCCCTGTATATGCCGCTCGGATTTGCGGCCCATCTGGTGTGGCGGCAGAGCCCGTGGCCGGGTTTCCGCATCTACGGTCCGGTTCTGCTGGGGCTGCTGCTCTCCGTCTCGATGGAGCTGACGCAGCTCATGGTGCCGACCCGGAACACGAGCCTGCCCGACGTGCTCACGAATGTCGCAGGCACGGCCATCGGGGTGATGTGCGCCCTGGTGTTTGAGGCCATCGACTCACGCAAGTCTCTATGGCGCGTGGAACGGCTTCTGGATCGCAGGACCGGCGACCGGAGCGCGCTGATGCTGGTGTTCTGCTGGATCGCGTGGCTGTTTTTCCCGTTCTTTCCCAGACTGGGACTTTACGCCCTCGCAAGCAAGCTCAGGATCTTCGCTCACTCCGCGCTGCTCGATCCGGTTTCTTTGATTTCAACGGCGGCCTGCTGGTACGCAGCCGGGCTTCTGGCCGAGGGCGCGGGAATGCAAATCGCGCGCCCGTGGTTCCTCGCGACCGTGCTTGCGGTTCCCGCGCAGTTCTTCATCACGGGAGGGCCACCATCGCGATCGTTTCTCGCCGGAGCTATGATCGGCGCTCTGGCGTTTGTCGCGCGGCGCCGGACCGCAGTCCCGGTCCGCGCAGAGGCGTGGGCGTTTTTAACCGTGATCCTGCTGCGCGGGCTGGCGCCATTTCACGCCATAACGGCTTCCATTCCATTTCAGTGGATTCCTTTCGGCCCGACTCTGGGAGGCGAATGGCAATCGGCGGCGAGCGTGCTGATCGAAAAGGTCTTTTACTACGGAACCGCCGTCTGGCTTTTCCGTGCCTCGGGCGCGGCTCTCGTCCGGTCCGTGCTTGTCGTGGCCGCGCTTCTCGGCATGATCGAGGTCGTCCAGACACACCTTCCCGGGCGGACTCCCGAAATCACAGACCCGCTTCTTGCGCTGTTGCTCGGCTTTGTGTTTTCCAGACTGAGCCGCCCCGCCGCTGCCGATCGTGAAAAGCGATACACTCTGTGAGCAGCCGGCACGCGTGAACCCGGTCGGCCCTTTTGATTTCTCGAAGGAACAACATGGAAACCGGATTGCCTCAACGCGATGCCATGTCCCGTGCCTGCGCCGTCGCGATCGCTGCGCTTCTTTTTTCCGCCGCGGCCGCAACCGCCCAGACCGCCGGGGCTGCGATCGCCCAATACGCCGCGCCGGGACTATCTGCCGCTCCTCTCTCTGCGGCGCCTCTGGTCGATTTCCATTTGTTCCTGAAAACGCATCCGGCATTCACTTTTCATGCGGATCAGTTCACGCCGGCGGAATACGCTTATGGCCAGGTCCCGTATTACGGCGGACCTCTGCAGTACTACCTCAACGTCGAGCGAACTTATCCTCTGCACGACGTCAAACTCCCCTTTGGCGCCAGCTTTTTCCATCCCGCGGCTCACGGGCGCGTCGAGATATTCGGCAGCGTGAGCGGTCTGTATGTTCCCTTCGCGTCCATTTACACGCGGCCGAACTCCTGGCTGACGCAGGCGAATGCCGGAGTACGAGTCGCGGTGGATGAGGAGCGGCACTTCTGGCTGGGTGGTTCGATCGGCTATCTCGCCAATTTCGCCGATCAGAAGCGCCAGTATGGATACGGCTCCGTCGATTTTACCTACCGCTTCGGGCACTGACTGCCCCGGAGCCTCGTACGCAGTCTAAACCGGCGCCTGGCGGTTCAGACGCTTGCGCGTCTCCACTCTTTGCGCGGAAGAAAGCAGTTGTTTGATCGCATCCGCGCCCACGGCAAGTTCGCTTCGGATCCGGCCGTCTGCGCCCACCAGAACGGCAGTCGGGTTTGCGATGCAGTCGTAGGCCTCCGAGACTTCGGATTCCCGCTGCAGCAGCACCCGTGAAGCCTCGAATCCCTTCAGCTTGGGCAGATTGTCTTCGGGCGTGCCGCGGCTGATCAGAATGATTTTGGGCAGCCCTTCCATCTCGCGCATCCACCGGACCAGTTTTGGCGTCAGCGACTTGCAGGAGTCGCAGAACGGGCTCGAAAAAATCAGCAGAACGTCGCGTCCGCGTTCGAGAAGCGACTGCAGGGAATGCCTCCCGCCCGTCAACCCCGGCAGTTCGAATTCGGGGGCCGGCGTTCCGATGGGAAGACCGATTCCCAGGGGATTTCGTGGCGGAGGCGCGGGGGCTTCCGCCGCGGGCGAAGCCACCGGCGGCGGCGCAGGCCGTCGCGCCGCGGCCGGGGCGGAGTGCCTCATTGGCGCCGGAGCCGGCGTCTCCACGCTGGTTTTGTCATTTTTGATCGCATCGCCGCTGATCTCTTCGTGGCTGATCTCATCGTCGCCGGCGGACTCCGGAACGGGCTTCGACTCGGCGGGCGCGCTTCGCGGACGCGCACGATAAAGAAGAACGAGAAATACCAGGCCGGCCAGGAATGCCGCGACGAAGGCGATCTTTTCCTCGCTCGAGGTGAGCGAGGCCAGCCAGGCGGAGAGATCCGGCTGCGGATACATCTGGCCGGCCCAGACGAGTCCGCCCGCCCAGGCGGCGAGTACGGCGTTGCGCCCCAGAGTCTGCCAGCCCACAGGAGAGGAATGCAGTTGGCCGAAGCAGTGGCAATCCGGTTTGCGCCCCAGAGCCATCGCGACCGCGACTGCGATCAGAAAAGCGATCAGCAGAAACAGCGCGCCCCAGGCCCCGTACCGGGCAAGATTCGCCGGAATCAGCGCGACGGCGACCGCGAGTTCGAGCGCCGGCAGTACGATCACGCCCGGCCGGGCCAGCCATGACGGCAGACCGAAATTGCGCAAAGCCTTGCGCACCCCCAGCGGATCGATCAGTTTTGTCGCACCGGCAAGCAGGAACAGCGCGGCCAGAAGCAGCCTGCCGGCCAATAGAATTTCCGTAATTCTCAACACTCGTTCACCGGTGATGAAGCCCTCCGACAAGGCAGGGAGGAGCCACCGATCCGATGATAACGCC
>CAZXCO010000598.1:0-3018 GCA_964639095.1 uncultured Solibacteraceae bacterium | reverse complement strand
CTGACGGCGTTTACCGGAAGCCGCCTGGCAATCCGCGCGCAACATCGCGCCGAGGAAGCAAATCGCCGCCGGGAGGAGATGGAGCGGCTGAACCGGCTCGGCCGTGCGCTGCTCTCGACCAGCCATCTGGCGGAAACGGCGGATCAGGCGGTGCAGAAGGTCGTCGAAGTGTTCGCCATGCAGGGGGCGGTTCTGCGGGTCACCGACGTTCCGCAGGCTTTCGAACACGGGCAGACGCGCGAGGGGCGCGTTTCGATCATTCCGCTCCGGGGGGAGCGCAGCGATGACGTCCTGGAGCTTTACGGGGACCAGCCTTCCGAAGAGGTCCGGAATGCGCTGGCGGGCATGATCGGGCTGGTGCTGGAGCGGGCGCGCGGGGCCGAGGAGCGGGTTCGGATGGACGCCATCCGCCGGGGAGAGGAGCTTCGCACGACGGTGCTGAATGCCATGGCCCACAACCTCAAAACGCCGCTGACTTCGATCAAAGCGGCCGCCTCCATGCTGCGATTGTCGGGCAGCATTTCTTCGATGGCGGAACGCGATTTGATCGTCGTGATCGACGAGGAGGCGGACCGTCTCAACCGGCTCATCCGGGAAAGTCTCGAAATGGCGAAGCTGGAGGCGCGCCGGCAGAACCCGATGACGGAACAGTGCCGCATTCCGCAGATTGTGGAGCGGGTGGTCGCAAGAGTCTCGCGCGACCTGGGGCCGCGTGAGTTTATTGTCGATATACCGGAGGACCTGCCTCCGGTCACGGGAGACAGCTTCCTTTTCGAACTGATGCTCGTGCAGGTGGTCGATAATGCCTGGAAATATTCGCAGCCGTGCGCTCCAATCCGGATTTCGGGGATGATTTCGGGTGATTGGATCATTCTTACCGTATGGAACCAGGGCGGCGAAATCCCGGTTGACGAACGGGACCGGATTTTTGATAGATTCTACCGAGGCAGTAAAGATCGTAGCCGGGTTGAAGGAACAGGGTTGGGACTGGCAATCGCAAAAACGATTGCAGAGGCATGCAAGGGAAGAATATGGCTCGACGTAGAGCCGTTGGGTCCGGCTTTCCGTTTCGAGCTTCCGCTTGGAGCGGCGAAAAGGACTTCGGGGAGGACAAATGATCGAAAACAGCACCATCTTGCTCATTGACGATGAGCCTCAGATTCGCCGCGTTTTGAGGGCCGCGCTGGTTTCGCAGGGAGCAAACGTGATCGATCTCCAGAGCGGCGAACAGGCCCTCGAACTGCTCCGGGAGCGCACGGTCGATCTCATTCTGCTCGACATGAATATGCCGGGAATGGGAGGGCTCGAGACCTGCCGGGCAATTCGAAACGGCTGGGACGTTCCCATCATCATTGTCTCGGTGAGGGACTCTGATGCGGACAAAGTGGAGGCGCTGGACGCCGGGGCCGACGATTTCGTATGCAAGCCCTTCAGCACCGATGAGCTGATGGCGCGCATCCGGGCGGCACTGCGCCGCACGGGAATCGCGACGGATACCGCTCCGAAGCATATTTCGGCGCCGAATCTGGAAGTGGATTTCGAACTCCGGCGGGTGATTGCCAACGGCTTGCCCGTGCGGCTCACGCCGACGGAATTCGACATTCTGCGCTACCTGGTGTCGCATGCGAACAAGCCCGTGCCGCACCGGCGCCTTCTGCAGGCGATCTGGGGGCCGGAGTACGGAGACCAGATCGAATACCTGCGGGTCTTCATCAACCAGCTCCGGAAAAAAATCGAACCGCCGGGGCCGAAGCCGACGTTCATCACGACGGAGCCGCGTATCGGATATCGCTTCGTGCTGGAGAACGCCACCATTTCGAACGAACCAGTACCGGCGTCGTAAAAAACGGCGCTGCGTGTACACTGAAGTATTCGGGCTGTGGCGCAGCCTGGCTAGCGCGCTTGCTTGGGGTGCAAGAGGTCCCGGGTTCAAATCCCGGCAGCCCGACCAAACCCTTCAAAGACTTACAGCCAGCAACATCTCCAGGACCCGCCGTTTGGAGTCCAAGTGGAGTTCGTTTCACCTCGCCTCCAACCGGTCTTCCAGGGAGAGGCGCTGGACATCGAACGGCAACGCGCCTCCGACGCTCGCTCTACTCCTCGGAAAAACCTGACACTTCCAAGGTAAGTTATTGATTCAGCGGGGTCAAATGATGTCGGCTTCAGTAGAATGACCCGACGCCGATCTGACACCTGGCTTTGAAAACCCGACACTTCACGCCGGAACGAATGCGCGCTCCGCGAAAGCCGGAACATCCATACAGGCCAGGAACACGCTTTAGCAGCTGAGTAGCGGTTGCGGCGCGGGGAATGCAAATGGAGCATGCAGATGCCCAGCCGTGTTCCGTTCGACCCGGGCCTCAGTTCGGCAACTCATTGAACCCACGCCCACTCAGGATCATCGGCACGCACTTTTCCGCCCGCGCTGCTCTGGTTTTTGCCTGCTTTGCCGATGAGACGTGGAAAATGTATGACCTCTTCCGGCCTGGTGTGAGCGTTGCGAATGCCGACCTGAGAGCCGCGTCGTCATCCAGTCTCTTCTGCAACTCCTCAGGGATTGGGTACTTTGAAGGTTTCTTCAGGTCTATCTTCGCCCCGGAATCCTCCAATTCGATGGCTTCGTAGAGGTAGTCCTTCAGGGTCGATCGCAGGGCCGCAATCTCCCGAAGCGAGGTGAATTTGATCCATCGCCCGGCCTGGGTATGCTCTCCAATCCTTTCGAGAACGTGCTTCGGGTCTTTGAGTAGTGCGCCCTTGAAGAACGAGAACGCGCACGACTCCTTGAGTGGGATTACGATCGCCACGTTTTTCCTCAGAAAGGTGAAGCATGGTTTGCCCCACTTGAGTTCTTCGGTGAGGTCGCAGTCGAGCGCGATCTGGCGTAGCTTATCTGTTTCTTTCTGCCACTTCCTGGCATAGGGAACTTTCATCGTTCCAGGTCCTGTTCCAGGATTCGACGTTGCGAACCTTCGCGGTCATCGTGCCTGGCGTTTGGGAGGCACTGACGGGGGCGGTTGA
>CAZXCO010000597.1:0-2085 GCA_964639095.1 uncultured Solibacteraceae bacterium | reverse complement strand
CTTCCGGGCGTCGCATTCACAGTAGCTGTGTTGGCCAGATCAGGAGCAGCCAGCCCCTGCACACTGAACATACCCAGATCCGACGTGACGACGCTCATCAGGAACGGCGCGCTCGTCAGGGCGCCGGAGGTGACCGTGATATTCACTGATGGGACACCGGCCGGAATTTCGAACGGAACCTGAACATTGACCTGTGTGGGGCATATATAGAGGATGGGAGCCGGCAAGCCGCCGATACTCACGGAAGTGCCGGCCAACGAAGTTGGGGCGTTCGGTGGGAAGGACTGCAGCGTGACACCGTTGGTCAGATTCGAACCATAGATGCTGATCAGTTCGCCGCGCGCCACGTTGCCGGTCGCAGGAATCAGCGGGGCCGCATTCTTGATGCCCAGAATTTGCGGTGTCTGCGCAGCCGCGGAGCCGGGAACTGCAAGGAGCGTCATCCCCAAAAGCAACATCCCGCTCAGTGGAATGGCCGCGCCTGCGGTATGCCTGCGAGCTTTTCGCAGCGCCTGGCCGCCGACTGTAATGGAACGTAAACCGAGCCACGTGGAAACAGCGTCCGATTGTCTCATCAAATTCAATGGATATTTCCTTGCAGGATTTTTCTGAGCCGCCCAATTCAGTCTACTGGGCGTTTCTTTCCCGGTCAATGACGTTCATTTATTTTTTGTTTTTGGGAAATTTCAGGTGCGAAGGGTCGCCTTGCAGGGATTTATAGGGCAGGAAACGGCGATAAAGATCGAAAATCCTCGTGAGCCTCGCGTGTCTTCGGCTCCGATGATTCTTTTCGGCAAAAAAGCGGTGACAAAGTGCCCCGAAGGGTCCTGATCCGAGGTCGTGAGCGGATCAGGACGGCCGCGCGCCTGAACTTCCGCAGGAGAGCGAGACTCTTCTGAAAGTGCTGCGGCTCGGCTCTAACCCATTAATAGGGGCGAGGCGGAGAAAAACAAAATGGTGGGCCCGGGCAGATTCGAACTGCCGACCTGTCGCTTAGGAGGCGGCCGCTCTATCCAACTGAGCTACGGGCCCAATCACGCCTTATTGTAACGTCGCAAGCCCCGGCTGCCGATATCCTTTCGGAAATGCCGGCCCGCAAAATGGATTTTGTCGACGGCCGCATACGCGCCCGCGATGCTCGCCGCAAGATCCGCGCCACTCGCCGTCACCCCGAGAACGCGGCCTCCCGCGGTCACCAGATCTGCGCCATCGCATTTGGTGCCCGCGTGAAAAACAACGGCGCCATCGACCGACTCGATTCCCGTGATCTTTTCTCCAGACCGGAAACTTCCCGGATATCCCCCGGACGCCATCACGACACAGGTGGCCGGGTCGGGCGACCAGTCGAGCCTCGCCGCATGCAAACCGCCCTTTGCGGAGGCCATCAGCGCTTCGCCCCAGTCGCTCGCCAGCCGCATCATCAGGGGCTGCGTCTCGGGATCGCCCATCCGTACATTGAATTCGAGGACGCTCGGGCCGTCCGCGGTCATCATCAGACCGGCATAGAGAAATCCGGTGTATCCGGTCGCCCGCACGACCGGCTCAATGATGGTGTCGAGTATTTTCCCCCGCTCGTTGCCGCCCAGAATACGGGCATCAGAATAAGCGCCCATGCCGCCCGTATTGGGACCCTGGTCGCCGTCGAAGACACGCTTGTGGTCCTGCGAAGGCTCGAGGGGCACGGCTGTTTTGCCGTCACAAAGCACAATGAAGCTGACCTCTTCGCCTTCGAGAAACTCTTCGATGACCATCGGGAAGGGTAATGTGGCCAGCGCCGCGTCAACCTCGGCCCGGTTCTGCGCGATCACGACACCTTTGCCGGCGGCCAGGCCATCGGTCTTCAGAACGACCGGATAACGGAAATCACGGGGAACCTCGCCCGCATGCTCCACGGTCTGGAAACGCGCCGTCGGAATCCCGAGTTTTTCCATGAATCGCTTGGAGTGAATCTTGCTGCCTTCGAGCGCCGCATTTTGCGCCGTCGGGCCGACAATGGCCATGCCGCGGGCGCGGAACCGGTCGACGATGCCAGCCACCAGAGGCACTTCCGGGCCAACCACGGTGAGATCGACGTTCAGGCCTTCT
>CAZXCO010000596.1:0-2133 GCA_964639095.1 uncultured Solibacteraceae bacterium | reverse complement strand
AGCCGCGTACCCAGCACGTCGGGCAAACCGGCCGCGTCGATCTTGCGCTGCGTCGCGTCGTAATCGTAGGGCACTCGCCGCAGTACAAACTCCAGCCGGTCGCTGTCGAAGAGTGCGTAGGCCGCCCGCGGATCTCCATCGCGCGGCTGCCCCACCGAACCGGAGTTCACGAGGTAAATCCCGTCGCGGTCCAGCTTCTCCCAGTAGCCCCCAGGGCGCATCAAGCGGAAGGCTCCATTCGCGCGCGCGTAGCCGCATTGCAGATGCGTGTGCCCGAAGAAGGAAACGCCGGGGTCCAGATAATCGAACACGTTGCGCACATCGCTGGCGGAGATGAGGTATTCGTCTTCGTCCAGAGGCGAGCCGTGAATGAGCTGGAAGCCGTCGACTTTTTGCGGGCCGGCGGGCAACTGGCGGAGATATTCGAAATTCTCCTGATGCAGCCGCGCCATCGTCCAGATGGTGGCCTCCCGTGCTATGGGATTAAACCATTCCAGATCTTCCAGCCCGCAGCATGCCCGGTCGTGGTTGCCCCGCACCACGGCGTGCAGATTGGTGCGCGCCCAGTCCAGGACGCGATCGGGATCGGGTCCGTATCCGGCCAGATCGCCGCAGCAGACGATCCGGTCGTACTGGCCCCGCGCGTCCTCGAGGACCGCTTCGAGAGCTTCCCAATTGCTGTGTACATCGCTGACGACGAGATAGCGCACTGGCGTCCCGGATGGTTCAGGCCCTGACGAGGCGAAGCACCGTGATCTCGGGCGGCGCGCCGATGCGGACGGGCAGCGCGATCGTTCCGATGCCGGCCGTTACATAACAGCTGCGCCCGTTCAGACGGTAAAGGCCCGCCACGTAGGGTGTCGCGAATCTTGCGAAATTCAGGGTCTGGTTGAGAATCTCGATGGTCACCTGGCCGCCGTGCGTATGGCCCGCCAGCACGGCGTCGAAGCCCTTGCGCACGGCGTCGGGAAAGGTGTCCGGATTATGCGAGAGCAGCAGATTGGTTGCCCCGGGAACGATGAGTTCGTCCGCTCCCCTGAGATACGCTCCATCCCGGCGCGCCTGATAATCAATGCCCGCCACGTTGAGAACCCCGTTACCCCAGCGCAGCGTACGCGCCTGATTGCGGAGAATGCCGATGCCGTATTTCGCCGCCTCGCGGGTCTCATAGTGCTCGCATCGCGAGTAGCGCTCATGATTCCCCAGACACCCGAGCACGCCAGCCTCGGCGCGAAGGCGCGAGAGTTCCCGGATGGCGGCGTCCAGAGGATCTCCTGGCTGCGTAATCACGTCGCCAGTGACCACGGTGAGGTGCGGTTTGTGCTCGTTGAGCATGTCGACGGTGCGCCCGGCATCGCGCACGCTCAACCAGGGGCTGACGTGGAGATCGCTGAGCTGCCCGATCCGCAAGCCGACAAGGTCCGGGTGGAGATTCGGGATCGGCAGATCGACCTCCTTGACCTGAAAAGCCTTCCGCTCGATGATCGCCCCGTAAGCGACCGCGGCCACCGGAACCGCGCCGGCGACAGTTCCCGCCGTCTGCAGCAGCTTCCGGCGTTCCGGCGAGTAGGCGACGCTCCCGCGGCTGCCGATGAAACGGCAGACGACATAAACGGCGAACGATGCCACCGCCGTCATGCCCCAGAGGTTCCCCAGAGCGATCACGAAGCCCCGAATGGCGACCGGTACCGGGCTGAGGACATTCGCCACGCTCGGAAACCGGAACGGGATCGCGAATGCATAGGCGGCCCAAAGCAAGAAGAGGAGCCCCGTGGCGGCGCGCGCCAGGCTGGGAGAAAGCCGTTTCCTCCAGTCGAAAAAGAAAAACCCCGCGATCAAAAGCTGGGTAGTAAAAGTAATTCCAGTGAGAAGAATGTCTGCGAGCCGGTAAAGGAGCATTCTCTGCTCCCAATTGTAGCGGGCATTTATTCCCGGACCGCGGTGAGACGCATCTGGAGGAGCACGGCGAGCGCGGCGCAAACCGCGGTTTCCGCCCGCAGAATCGACGGACCGAGCGTGGCGGCGGTCCATCCCGCGTCGCCGAACTGCTGCCGTTCCGCATCGATCCAGCCCCCTTCGGGACCGATGGAAACCGCGGCGGAATCAGCAGCCGAAAGAGGAAAAGCGTCGAGC
>CAZXCO010000595.1:0-5117 GCA_964639095.1 uncultured Solibacteraceae bacterium | reverse complement strand
CAAGAGGCTGAGGAAATCGCCCCGCGTCATTCCCAATCGTAACTCGCTCCACTGCGCATCGCTCCATTGCATGCCGCCGGACAGACCGGAAGCGGAGCCGACAGTCATCAACATCATTCCCAGTGAAGCAATCAGAATACCCGCGACCTCCACGGGACGCGGTCTCACCTTATAGACGAGCGATGAGATAAAAGGTACCAGCGGAATCGACAATCCCGTCAGAAATGCCGATTTCGACGGTGTCGTCAGTTCGAGACCGAGGGTCTGAAAGACATAAGCGGAGAAGAGAATCGTCCCGGCGAATATGCCGGGGCCGATGCCCTGCCTGCGGATCGCCCCCCGATAGAGAGCGATGAGCACGAGAGCCGCCACGCAAAAGCGTAAAGTCAGGAAAACAAAGGTCGAAACATCCGCGAGGGCGGACTTGACCAGAACGAACGTCGTGCCCCAGATGATCGTGACGCCGGCCAGCGCGAGTTCGGCCCGGAGGCGCCGCATCCGCTCAGCGGAGCCCGGCCGCGCCGGATCCATGGGCCGGGATCGGACGGTTCACTCGGAGTCCTCGAGCAGCAGGGCCAGCGTCAGAAGGACTCGTTTGAGGCCGAGGTCGCGGCCACCCGGGCGGTACCATTCGCTTGTTGTATGCGCGCCGCCGCCCTGGCCGCCGGCGCCAATGCAGATGGCGGGAATGCCCATCGAGAGGGGAATGTTCGCGTCCGTCGAGGCACAGTCCAGCCGTGACCGGATTCCCAGATGCGCGTCGACCGAGCGGATCCGCGTGACGATCGGGGCGTCGCCGGACAGCCGCGCGGCGGGCCGGCTTCCGATCTCCCGCACGCGGGCCGTGACTCTGGCTCCGATTGCGCGCGCGTTTTCCACTTCTTCCGCCTTCTGCACCGCGTTCTGGAGAACACTCACCAGTTGTTCGATTTTTCCGTTGTCTTCCGAGCGGATGTCGATTCGGGCTCGTGCCGTGGCCGGAATGGCGTTGATGCTCACGCCGCCCTCGACGATCCCGACGTTGACGGAGACTTTGGGCGTAGCCCGGGGATCGATCGGGCGCTGATCCACAAAGAGCGCGATGGCGCGGCTGAGGGCATGCACCGGGTTGGCGATCCCGAAGTCGCTCCAGCTGTGCCCGCCGGAGCCGGAGAACGTAATTTCGAAGCGGCGGCTGCCGAGAGCCTGCGTGGTGATGTGGTCGGTGGCGGCGCCGTCGAGCACAACAAAGGCTCGAATGCGCCGGATCAGGTCAGGCTGCCGGCAGATGTGGCGGATGCCACAGAGATTGCCTTCCCCCTCTTCGCCCACATTGGCGATCAGGAGCAGGCGGTTCCAGAGATCCGGGGCAGCCGGAGTCGAGCGAATCGCCCTGGCGATGGCCACGAGCGCAGCGAGACCGGCGCCATTGTCGGAAACGCCCGGGCCTCGCAGATCGCCGTCGCGGTCGATCGAGATGTCTTCTTTCGCGCGCGGCGCAATAACCGTGTCGAGGTGCGCCGTGAGCGCAATCAGAGGTCCGTCGGGGTCGGACTGCAGGGAGGCGAGCACATTGCCGGCGCGGTCGATTCCCACATGCCAGCCAATCGTGCGCAACAGGGATGCCATCCATTCGGCGCGCTGCTGTTCAAGGAAAGTGGGCGCAGGGATGCGGCAAAGCTGCAGGTGGATGTCATTGACCCACTGCTTCTCGCGCGTGAACCATTGGAGCGCCTCGCGGATTCCGGGTCGTTCGGCCACCTCGCCGGCTGCCGAGGCCGCGGGCAGAAGATTAGCCGCCACCTTTTGAGTGTAAGTCACGAGGCCCACTGCCGGAAAAAAGAATGAACACGGTTCGGCGAAGACCGATTACAATGATCCGGCTCGAACTGCCCACGGGATCCGGATTGGGCGGAAGAAGTGAAAGCTTTGCCAGTGTCCGGGGCTTCGGCGGCGAAGAGAAAAAACGAGTGCTTTTAAAACCGGAATTCGCCCGAAGCCGCAGCCACCCTGGGGTGCATCTTCAGGGTATGCTCCTCCGATTCCTCGCGCAGGGCGCTCCGCCGCGCGGTAATCGAGTTCAGCTCGCCAATGATCCGGTTTGAGGTTTCCATGTCGCGCGAGTATTCTGCCACTCGCAACTGACCCTGTACGCGAAACCACTGCATCGTCGCGCCTTCATATTCAGCGGAAAGTCGCTCGCACTCATGACATCCAGCGACAAAATTCATTCCCCGCTCCTTTGGTGGAAGACTGAATTATTAGAAATCCACCATTTCAATTCAATAATAATAATCCTATACCGCCTCTTCGGCGAAAAGTAAATGTATGTATCAAAGAGGAGTTACAGTACTTGTACCCTCCGGGCCAGGGGCTGCGTATACAATCTGAGCAAGACCGGTTCAGGCGCTGCCGCCCGTTGTGTGGAAGTTTGCGGGCGCAGAGTGGAGCCGTGCTCCTGCTTCGCGTTCGTGTCATTTCCGTTTGAGAGGAGAGTTTTTGAGGGTTCTTCGCTTCGATGTCCTTGTGTTTTCAGGGTTGTTTGCGTTTTTGGCGTCGCCCGCTCCGGGTCAGACCCCGGCCACTCCCGCTCAGGCGAGTGCTCCGGCCGCCCAACAAACCCAATCCGCGCCCCCGAGTCAACGGCCGGCTGTCCCCGATTATCCCGATCCGCGCACATTCACACTGGGCGTCTTTTATTGGGTTACAGGACCAGGCACCAACCCGGCGCTCCTGACAGGCCGCCAGGCGCTGGATTTCGAAACGCTCTCCGATCTGGGCAAAGTTCATTCGTCCACGCCCGGCATCGAGGTCAGTTTCCCCATCTCCCGCACTGGGTCGCTGCATTTCGAGGGCTTTCGCGCGCGGGGCACAGGGAATCAGATCGCCCCGGATACGACCGATCTCTTTGGCACGCAATTCAACGAAGGAGATCTGCTGGCGACTCAGTATAAGCTCACCAGCGTCAAGTTCTATCTGGACGACCTTCTGTTTCCGCACAAATTTCCTGTCGCGAAGTTCCGGCTCAAATCGCTGTGGGAGGTTCAGTACGTAAAGGTCAGCTCCAGCATCGATGCGCCGCTGGTGACAGGCGAGACGGCGTTCGGGTCACAACAACTGGTGCTGCCGACGTTCGGCCTGGCTGCGGAATATGCCGTCGCGCGGCACGTTCTACTGCGCGTCGCGGGCTCGGGCTTCGGACTCAGTGGGCGATCCAACATCTGGGACGGCGAAGCCACGATCTCTTTCCGCAAGGGACAATGGGAAGTGATAGCGGGCGAAAAGGCATTCCATTTCAGGACTTCGCCCAACAACGTGGAGTATATGGAGGCGACCATGCTCGGCGCGTTTGGCGGTCTGCGCTGGCACTGGTCGCTTTGAAAGGAATGTTTTCCCGGCGCCTGGCCGGTCCGGGTGCACTCGGTGGTTAATCCCGGCGGAGCGAATCGCATTTGGATCAACTGAAGACGCTGGATGTCGGCTGCGGAATCCGGAAATATCCCGGCTCCATCGGAATCGACGTCAATCCGGCAAGCGCGGCCGACGTCATCTGCGATCTCGACCGGTTTCCTTATCCTTTCGCCGACCGGAGCTTCGACCGCCTGCGGGCCATTCATGTCATCGAACATCTGAGCGACGTTATCCGGACCATGGAGGAGTTTCACCGCCTCGTGAAGACCGGCGGCCGGGTGCGAATCGAAACGCCGCACTAGACCGATTTCAGCTCGTTCTGCGATCCCACCCACAAACATCACCTGAACAGTTTCTCTTTCCGGTACTTCGGCGAGAATCATGGCGGCTTTGGCTACTATACAGGCGCGAAATTCCGTGAGATTTCCGTCCGCGTGAAGCTACTAGCCTTCTGGAAATGGCTCGGATTCGAATTTCTGGTGAACCGGTTTCCGCGCTTTCGCAAGTTCTGGGAGTTTTATCTCTGTTATCTCGTCCGGGGAAAAGCGATGGAGTTCGAATTTGAACCCATTGGCCCACCTGTACCGGATCGCCGATCGTCTTCGCTACCGCAGCCACGGTGACCTCGGGCGGCGCGGAGAAGACCTGGCCCACCGGTATCTGCGGGCGCTCGGTTTCATTGTGGTGGCCCGCAACTGGCGGCCGCCGCAGGGCGGAGGCGAGATCGATCTGGTGGCATGGGATGGCGAGTGGCTCGTTTTCGTGGAAGTCAAAACGCGCACGTCGCCCCGGTTGAGCGCCCCCGAGCGGGACATCGACACGGAGAAAATCGAAGCTCTCCGGCGTGCTGCGCGCGATTATATCCGCAGGGCAAATGCGGATGAATCGCGCGTCCGCTTCGATGCAATCTCGATTGCCGGAGACTGCGTGGAACACCTGCGGTCGGCCTTTGAGCTGGCGTCTAGAGCGGCGGTCCGGCCGACGGGCCCAGCATCGCCGCTCTGACCAGCGGGATGGGCGGGCCTCCGAACTGAAGAAACTGATCGTGGAAGTCGTGCCAGGCATTGCGGCCGCCGCGCGTCGCCGTCCAGTCGTCGCGCAACTTTCGAATCATCAGCTTCCCCATTGTGTAGTTCAGATAGGCGGGGTCGAAGGTCCCCCGCGCGGCCTGCTGGGTGGCATTGCCGGGATCGGAGAAGGCTTGTTCACGGAACATCTTTTCGGCTTCGGCCACGGTCATTTTGCCCGTGTGCAGGCCGATTGCCGCGAGGAAACGCACATTCCGCAACAGCGCTTCCGTCAACTGGCCGATGTGAATCTCCGGATCGTTCGCGCCAAGGCCCGCGTCCCACATCATCTCTTCCACATAGTGGGCCCATCCCTCGGCATAGGCATAGCCGATGAAGACCTGTCCAAACTTTGAAGACGACCGGTTGGCGTGGAGGAACTGTAGAAAATGGCCGGGCATGACTTCGTGGGCCGAAGTAAACAGCAGCGTCGCCTTTCCCGGCAGATAGGCCTTCTGCTCCGCCGGCGGCCACTTCGGGTCGGGTGGGGCGATGTAGTAAACGGATGGAAGGCCCCTCTCGTAAGGCCCGGGAATATTGATGTAGGCGAAATTCCAGCGCATATAGGGCGGCGCCTCATCCACAAGCGCCTGCTCGGTCCCGGGTATCGTCACCAGGTGGTGATCGGCCACGAAGGCCCGCAGCTCCACCAGTTGCCGG
>CAZXCO010000594.1:0-6989 GCA_964639095.1 uncultured Solibacteraceae bacterium | reverse complement strand
GTGCGAAGAGTGGATCGCGCGCGAGGGCGACCTCCTGCGCCTGTATTCCACTTATTGCGCGCTCGACGAGCACATGCACGCTCAAAATCCCGACGTCTGGATCTGGCCCGACTGGCCGCAAGCCTATCGCGATCCCGGCAGCGCGGCGGTGCGGCAGTTCGCCGCCGAACACGAACGCGAAATTTTTTTTCACGGCTGGCTGCAATGGAATATCGACCGGCAACTCGCGGCTGCGCAGAAGCACGCCCGCGACGCCGGCATGCGCATCGGGCTCTATCACGATCTGGCCCTGGCCACAGACCGCTGCGGCTCAGATCTCTGGGCGCACCCCGACTTCTATGTGTCGGGATGCCGGGTCGGCGCGCCGCCGGACGATTTTTCGCCGACCGGCCAGGACTGGTCCTTTCCTCCGCCCGATTCGCGGCGCCATTGGGAAGACGGCTACCGGCTGTTTACCGAGTCCATCCGGAAGTCCATGCAGCACGGCGGAGCGCTGCGTATCGATCACGTCATGCGGTTCTTTCGGCTCTACTGGATCCCCGAGAGGCACGATGCGGCCCACGGCGCGTACGTGCGCGACCGCGCGGAGGACCTCGTGCGCATTCTCGCGCTTGAGAGTGTCCGGAACAATGCGGTGATCGTGGGGGAGGATCTCGGAACCGTGGAGCCCGAGGTTCGGGAAACGCTCGCCCGATTTGGCATTCTGAGCTACCGGCTTCTTTATTTCGAACGCGCGGATGGTGGATTCAAATCGCCCGGCGAGTATCCCGTCCAGGCGCTGGCCTCTTCCACCACGCACGATCTGCCGACGATCGCCGGCTTCTGGACCGCCGCGGACATCGAAGCCCGCCTTGCCGCGGGAACGGTCGACAGGGCGGCATGGGAGGCGCAGAAGTCCGGCCGCGTTCGCGAGAAGCAGAGTCTTCTGGATGCGCTCTTTGCCGCCGGCCTGCTGCCACCCGGTTACCCGCGCCGCGCCAGCGACATTCCGCAACTCACCGGGGAACTCCACAACGCAATCGCCGGTTTTCTGGCCATGACGCCTTCGATGCTGTGGCTGGTGAACCAGGAAGACCTGACGCAGGAAACCGCCCAGCAGAACCTTCCGGGAACGACGTCCGAATATCCGAACTGGAGCCGCAAGATGACGTGGTCGATCCGGGATCTCAGCGAACTGAAAGAGGCGCGCGACTGCGCCGCCATGATCGGCCGCTGGATCGAATCCACCGGCCGGGCTCTCCCACTCCCGTAAAAACCGAAAGACGCAGACACCGGATTTCGGAAGACTCATTTATTTCCAAAGGTTCCTTTCAGCTGAGTAAAAACCGTCTTTACACTTAATCACGATCTACATCTGTAATACCAAGTAACAATCGAATAGACGCATCGTCTCATCGGAGACGGCTGCAGACAACAGACATGCAAACAAGAGTGTGGATGAGATTGAAGACGATATTACTAATGCTCGCGGCCCTCGGGCTGGCGGGAATTGCTCCAGGGGGAGCATGGGCGCAGGAGGCAGGCTCGATCCGCGGTACGGTTACGGATCCGTCGGCGGCAGTTGTGCCGGGCGCCACTGTTGTGGCCACGGGCCCGAGCGGTCTGACGCGTACGGCAACCAGCGACGGCCAGGGTAAGTTCACATTACCCAACCTGCCGTCGGGAAAATACAGCATTCGCGCCGACGCCAGCGGTTTCGTCACATTCGCGCAGCCCGATTTCAACGTTCCGGCCGGTCAGGCGACCAGCCTCGATATCGCCCTGCAGATCGCGCAGGAAGCCCAGCAGGTCAGCGTGAATGACCAGACCGCGGCAGCCCTTACGACGGATGCATCCAGCAACGCCAGCGCGCTGGTTCTGAAGGATTCCGATATAGACGCCCTGCCGGATGATCCGGACGATCTGCAGTCGGATCTGGAAGCTCTCGCCGGCCCGGCTGCGGGGCCCGACGGAGCGCAATTCTTCGTGGATGGTTTCAGCGGCGGCCAGTTGCCGCCCAAAAGTTCGATTCGGGAAATCCGCATCAATTCGAACCCTTTTTCTTCCGAATTCGACCGGCCCGGCTTTGGCCGGGTGGAAATTCTGACCCGCCCCGGCACGGATAATTTCCATGGCCAGGCGTTCATGAATTACGGCAACAAGGATTTCGACAGCCGCAATCCTCTGCTTTCGGGCGAGCCGCCGGATTACTCTTCGAAGCTGTTTACCGCCAATCTGGGCGGTCCTCTCAACAAGAAGACATCGTTCTTCATCGATTACAATCGCCGCCACATTGACGAGAACGCGCTGACCATCGGCCGGATTCTCGACGATAACTTCGAGCAGAAAGGCTACGATGTGGCGACTTTGACACCGAACTCTTTCTGGCAGATCAGCCCGCGCATCGATTACGCGATCAATCAGAACAACACTCTCGTGGTGCGGTATAACCACACGCAGTCATCCAACATCGGCGGCGTCGGCGGCTTCAATATCACGCCGGACGAGGAGACGCAGAGCGCGATCCGGAATAATCAGGTACAGATTACGGAAACGTCGGTGCTCGGGACGATTGCCGTGGATGAAACCCGCTTTCAATTCCGCGATAATCACAACGGCCAGATCGGCCTCGGCAATCCCGATATTCCGAAGCTCTCGGTCAGTGGCGCCTTCACCAACGGAGGCTCGCCGTTCGATTCCAACTACACGTTCAATAAGGGTTACGAACTCCAGAACATCGCCACCATGACGAAGGGCAGCCACGCCATCAAGATCGGCTTCCGCGCGCGGCAGACGGATCTTTCCAGCCGCTCCACTTCGAACTTCAACGGGACGTGGCTCTTCAACGCGCCGCAGGCGCAGCAGGGCAGGCCAGTGTGCCCCGGGGTGTCGCTGCAGGGAACGGCGCTTGATGTTTATCAGCAGACCCAGATTCAGCTCGCGCAGGGAGTGCCGCTCTCCACGATCATCGCCGAAGGATGCGGTCCGAGTCAGTTCTCGATGAGCAGCGGCATTCCCGAACAGGATGTTCGCCAGTTCGATCTCGGAGCTTTTGTCCAGGATGACTGGCGAATTTTCCCGAATTTCACGTTGAACGCCGGTTTGCGGTACGAAACGCAGAACAATATTCACGATCACATGGACTGGGCCCCCCGGATCGGATTCGCCTGGGCTCCAGGAGCCAGAGGGAAATCCCAATCGAAGACGGTCATTCGCGGAGGATACGGAATCTTCTACGACCGCATCAGCCAGAACAATGTACTCCAGACCCTCCGGTTCAATGGAGTCACCCAGACGAACTATCTGATTACGGCGGCCAGCGGGACGGCGGATGCGGCGTTGGCCTATTATCCGGCGGTTCCTCCGGTATCTGTGCTGAACGTGAGCAATCAGGCGCTCTATATCTTCTCCCATAATCTGCGGGCGCCTTACATGGGGCAACTGGCGATCG
Organism: uncultured Solibacteraceae bacterium; assembly: GCA_964639095.1. Taxonomy (GTDB): domain Bacteria; phylum Acidobacteriota; class Terriglobia; order Bryobacterales; family Bryobacteraceae; genus BOG-234. The sequence goes on along the minus strand of CAZXCO010000594.1, from coordinate 3,559 downwards.
GCGTCGACCGTCAATTGCCCGGAAGGACGCAGGTTTCGGTGAATTTCGTGAATACCCGGGGCGTCCACGAGCTGCGCCAGCGGAACATCAATGCCCCGCTTCCCGGGACCTACGATCCGCCCGACAGCCTGGGCATCCGCCCGTATGCCGGCCAGGACTTCGTCGGCAGCGATTACGACATCTACCAGTACGAGACCAGCGGCATCTTCAAGCAGACGCAGTTGACCGTCAATGCGAATTCACGCGTCAACTCGCACTTCCAGTTGCAGGGCTATTATTCGTACGGGCAGGCGCACACCAACGCCAACGGTTTCCCGATGAACCAGTACGATACGAGCATTGAGTGGGGCCGTGCCAATTTCGATGTCCGGCACCGCGGCTTCATCGGCGGCTCGGTCGGGCTTCCGCTGAAGCTGACGGTGAATCCTTTTGTCACGATGAGTTCGGGCGCCCCCTTCAACATCACGACCGGCCTGCCATTCAATGGCGATAACATCGTCAACGCGCGCCCCGCGTTTGCGACCTGCCCGACTGCGGGAGCTGTGGTCCCTTCGAACATCAGGGTCACGCGATTTGGATGTTTCAATACGATTCCGGGTCCGGGAGACACCATCATCCCGGTCAACTACGGGGACGGTCCCTCAAACTTCTCCGTGAACCTCCGGGTCAGCCGGACCTGGGGTTGGGGTGAGCGTGCGGGCGCGGCGGCGGGTCCTGGCGGCGGTCAGCGGGGCGGTGGCGGTGGCCGTGGTTTTGGCGGCGGTCGTGGCGGGCGGGGCGGATTTGGCGGCGGCCGTGGCGGCTTCGGCGGCTTCGGCGGCGGCAATACCGGAAAGCGCTACAACATAACCCTGACGGCCTCGGCGCGGAATGCATTTAATCACGTGAATCTGGCGCCCCCGAGCGGCATTCTGACCGGTTCCTTCTTCGGTCAGTCGACGGCTCTGGCCGGCGGTGGCGGCGGTGGTTTTGGGGGCGGCAACAGCGCGGCCGGCAATCGCAAGATCGAATTCCAGGTTCGCTTCCAGTTCTGATGCGGGCTCGCCGCGGGTGAGACGGTAAAATCTCGTATTGAAACCGTTTTCATCCGCGGCTTTCCGCGTTCCGGGCTTCCGATGATCGCGATCGAAGTGGTCGCGGTTCTTTTTCTTGCTACGGTCATCCGCTCCGCATTGGGGTTCGGTGAAGCGCTGGTGTCAGTGCCTCTGCTCGCGCTCGCCATCCCCGTGGAGGTCGCGGCGCCGGTCGCAGTCCTGGGCTCCATCACGGTTGCCCTCGTCATCGTGCTGCAGGACTGGCGCAGTATTCACCTGCGAAGCGCGCTCTGGCTGGTGCTGCCCACGCTTATCGGGATTCCGCTTGGCTTGATGCTCCTCAAGACGCTGCCGGAACACACCACAAAGGCGCTGCTTGGCTGCCTGATTATGGCCTTCTCCGCGTGGAGTCTCATCAGCCGCACGCCGTTTGTGCTCAAAAACGACCGGCTGGCGGCTATTTTCGGTTTCGTCGCCGGCATCATGGGGGGAGCCTACGGAATGAACGGGCCGCCGCTCGCAATCTATGGCTCTTTGCGCCGGTGGTCGCCGGCCAATTTCCGGGCCACCCTGCAGGGCTATTTCCTGCCGGCAAGTCTCGCCGGCATGTCGGGCTACTGGTTTGCCGGTCTGTGGACGCCCACCGTCAGCCGCTACTATCTGCTCGCGCTGCCAGGTATGATTGTGGCGGTTTTCGTTGGCCGGTTTCTCCACGGGCGCATCCACGCGGGGCATTTCCCGCGGTACGTTCACGCGGGTCTGATCGGGATCGGGGCCATCCTGCTGGCCCAGGCGCTTTAACGCGCCAGCGTGGTATCGCGGCTCGCTTCCTGAGGTGCGGTGCGGTTGGCTCCCGGCCATTCGAGGTGGAGATCCCTCGATACTTCATCCAGCATCTCGACGTTCGCCACCTTGCGCTCCATCGCGAAACAGGTGAGCAGCAGGTTGTCGCAAACCGAATTGATCAGGCGGGGAATTCCCTGAGTGCGCCGCTGGATTTCCGCCAGCACGTCGGGCGGAAAGACGGTCTGCTCCCGCATTCCGGCGCGCGCCAGACGCGAGGCGATGTACTGGGTCGTTTCCGCGGCCGTGAACGGGCGCAGGTGGCAGCGCAGCGCGATGCGCTGTTTCAACTGCCGGTATTCCCGCTCCTCCAGCTTGCGATCCAGTTCCGGCTGGCCGGCCAGAATGATCTGCAGCATCTTTCCCCGGCGCGTCTCCAGGTTTCCCAGAAGGCGGATCTCTTCCAGAACATCCCAATCGAGATTCTGGGCTTCATCGACGATCAGCACGGTCGTCTGGTTCTGGTTTGCCCGCTGAATCAGCATGCCGTTCAGTGCGAAAAGGACCTCGGTCTTCGACGTGCGCGAGCAGGCAAGGTCGAAATCGTACGCGATCATTTCGAAGAACTGATTGGTGTTCAGCCGGGAATTAAAAAGGAACGCGAACGGCGTGCGGTGGGCCGTCAGATGATCGCGCAAACATTCGAGCATCGTAGTCTTGCCGGTACCGACTTCCCCGGTCAGGACAATAAAGCCCTTGCGGCTCTGGACACCATAGATCAGGCTGGCCAGCGCCTCCTCATGCTGTGCGCTCCGATACAGGAACGAGGGGTCCGGACTCAGATTGAACGGCGTGCTGTTTAGACCAAAGAAGGCCCTGTACATACCTGATCGAGAACGCTGTCGTTCCAAGCGTAACACGCGACACATCCGTGGCTCTCAGGTTGTAGTACCGATCACTCTCACGAGATAGTCAAACGCCGGTCCGGGCATCGGCAATGGCCGGCGCCAGACGGCCGGCAGCCCATCGTCAGTTGGGACTCACCCAGCGGCGGAAGCGGTAGTAACATGGATGCGTATCAACCCGTCACCTTCTTGAAGCTTGAGGAGCGATTAGAGGAGAGAAGAAGAGAGGAGAAAGATCCGAGAATGTTCATCACGAAGAAGCATCTCCCGCGCCGTACGTTCCTTCGCGGCGCCGGTGTGACGCTGGCCCTTCCGCTGCTGGATTCCATGCTTCCGGCACAAACGGCCCTCAGCAGGACTGCTGCCCGGCCGTCCCCTCGTCTGGGGTTTGTTTATATTCCGCATGGCGCCGTGATGGACAAGTGGACGCCCACCACCGAGGGTACCGGGTTTGAATTCTCCCGGGTTCTCAAACCTCTCGAACCATTCCGCAATCAGGTCAACATTCTCAGTGGTTTCGGGCAGAAAGCCGCCGACACCACGGCCGTTCATTCGCTGAGCCCGACCACATGGTTAAGCGGCGTCCGTCCCAAGCCCACTCAGGGGGTGGATGCTTATGCGGGCGTTACGGCCGACCAGATCGCCGCTCAGCATCTGGGCCAGGAAACGGCGCTGCCTTCGCTCGAACTGGCGACCGAGGACCATTCCGGTCTGCTCGGCGCCTGCGATCGCGACTACGGTTGCATCTATATGAATACGCTCTCCTGGCGGACGCACACGACGCCGATGCCCATGGAGATCAACCCGCGGAAGGTATTCGAGCGCCTGTTTGGCACC
>CAZXCO010000593.1:0-2925 GCA_964639095.1 uncultured Solibacteraceae bacterium | reverse complement strand
CTGGCGACGAGTCCGGATCTGCGGGCGGCCGAGGCCACTGTCCGGCAGGCGGGTTATGACGTCAGCATCGCCCGGTACGGTTATTTGCCTTCGCTGGGGCTGGATTTCTTCTATGGCATCGATGCGAACCAGTTCGCGGCGCAAGCGAGCAACGTTCCCGCTACCGGCCGGAGCACCCTTCCGGAGTTCGAAGTGCCTTACCGGCAGAACCTGGGCTACTCGGCGCAGGCGACGTTGAATATTCCGGTGTGGAACTGGGGCGCCACACGCAGTAAAGTCAAGCAGGCGGCATACCGCCAGCAGCAGGCGCAGCTCGATCTGACTCTGACCCAGCGCACGCTGCAGGCGAATGTGGAGGCGGCGTATAAAGAGGCACAGACCGCGCAGGCGCAGGTGGCTTCCCTGCGGAGTTCGTCCGATCTGTCGACGGAAAGTCTGCGGCTGACGCTGCTCCGGTATCAGGCGGGAGAGGCCACCGCGCTGGAGGTGGTGGACGCCCAGACGACTTTGGCGCAGGCCCGCAACGCCTGGGATGACGGGCTCGCGAGGTACCGGATGGCAATTGCGAATTTACAGGCTCTCACAGGAAACTGATTCATGCTCATCGACCGAAAGGCAGGGCGGCGAAAGGCAGGGCGGCGAGACGCCGGGCGGCACGGAATGCGCGGCGCTGGAGCGCTGCGGGGCAAGTTTCTTCTGGCAATTACCGGCGTTCTCCTCGCGCTTCTCGGGAGCTGCGGTAAAGGCGGGGAGAAAGAAGCCGCCGATGCTGAAGCTCCGACGCCCGTGCAGGTGGACGACGTCACACGCGGCCCCATCGACCTCATCGTGAATGCGGACGCAGTTCTCTACCCGGTCAACCAGGCGAATGTCACGTCGAAGATCAGCGCGCCGGTGCGGCGCACCCTGGTGAATCGCGGGGATCACGTCAAGGCGGGCCAGTTGCTCGCCGAACTGGAGAGCCGCGATCTGGTCGCTGCCGCCGACGAGAGCAAAAGCCAGATCGATCAGGCCCAGGCCGCGTATCAGACCACGACGGGAGCGACGGTCCCGGAAGATCGCACCAAAGCGGAGGCCGATGTGCAGACCGCCCGGCAGGCGCTCGATGCCGCGAAAAAGCTCTACGCCAACCGCCTCGATCTGCAGAAGCAGGGCGCGCTGGCGCAGAAACTGGTGGACGACGCCAGGGTCGCCATGGTGCAGGCGCAGAGCCAGCTCGACACCGCGCTGAGGCATTTGCAATCGGTCCGGCAGATCACGAGTTCCGAACAGCAGAAAGCCGCCGAGGCGCAGGTGAACGCGGCAAAGGCGCACTATGAAAGCCTGGCCTTGCAGGCGGACTACGCGCAGGTGCGGAGCCCGATCAACGGCATCGTGGCCGATCGGCCGGTCTATGTCGGCGACACGGCGGCGCCCGGCACGCCCATCGTCTCGATCGTGGATATCTCGCAGGTTGTGGCGCGCGCCAATATTCCCGTGAAGGAAGCGGCATCGATTCGCGTCGGGCGTCCGGCGACCATTACGGGACCGGAGGGAGTCCTCGCGGGGAAGGTCACGGTCGTCAGTCCCGCCGTGGACCCCAGCACGACGACAGTTCAGGTCTGGGTGCAGGCGGAGAATCCCGGCGAGAAGATGAAGCCGGGAGGGACGGTGCGGGTTTCGATCCGCGCGGACCTGATTCCGGATACGCTGCTCGTGCCTGCCGCCGCGCTCCTGAATTCCGACGAGGGCGGTGAGAAGGTCATGGTGGTCGGGAAAGATTCCATTGCGCACGAACGCAAGGTCACCGTGGGGATTCGCGAAGGCAACCGGGTGCAGATCCTCGGCGGCGTGAGCGAAGGCGAAAAGGTAATTACGTCGGGCGGTCTCGGGCTTGATGACAAGGCAAAGGTCACGGTGAAGTCCGGCGACGAGGATGACGACGACGATGCCGCGGCCGGCGACGAGGACAAGAAGTAAGCCATGGCCGACCGGCAGGGGCCGAACACCGGCGGACATTGGACGGCCCGTTATTCGCGCCCGATTATCTTCGTCATCCTGACGTTCATCGCGTCCGGCGTTTACCTCGCTTTTTCCATTCCGGTTGCGGTGTTTCCGTCCACGGATTTTCCGCGCATCGTGGTGGGCATTGACAATGGCGTCGCGCCTATCGATCAGATGCAGGTCACGACGACCCAGCCGATCGAAGAGGCGATGAACAGCGTGCCGGGGCTGGAAACCATTCGGTCCACCACCAGCCGCGGGTCGGCCGAAGTGAATCTCTTCTTCAACTGGAACGTGAATATGTTCCAGACGCTGGAGTATGTGAACGCAGCGCTGGCGCGGGTCCAGCCGGAGCTGCCCGCCACTGCGAAACTGACCTCCAACCGCCTGACGTTCGCGGCCTTTCCCATCCTCGGGTACAGCCTGACGTCGGACTCGATTCCGCAGACGAAGCTGTGGGAACTGGCGACTTACACGATCAAGCCCCGGCTCAACCGTGTCAACGGTGTGTCGATGGTCGTGGTGCAGGGCGGCCAGACGCCGGAATTCGAGATTCAGCCGGATCCCGCGAAACTACAGCAGGTGCAGGTTACGGTTCCGAACATTCTCGATGCCGTGGCGAAGAGCAACATGATCGATTCGCCAGGGCTTCTCGAAAACAATCACGAGCTCGTCCTGGCGCTCGTGAGCGGGCAGGCGCGCACACCGGAGGAGGTTTCGAACATCGTTGTCAAGACTACGCCGGCCGGGGTGCCCGTGCGGATCGGAGACATCGCGAGCGTCGGGCCGTCGGTCATGCCGGTCTATACGATGGTGACGGCGAACGGCAAACCCGCTGTACTCCTGAATCTGTTCCGGCAGCCAGACAGCAATACGGTCGCAGTTTCGGACGCGGTGGACCAGGAGCTGGCGCAAATCCGGAAGATACTGCCGGCGGGCGTG
>CAZXCO010000592.1:0-1691 GCA_964639095.1 uncultured Solibacteraceae bacterium | reverse complement strand
CATATGCCCGGGAAGTCTGTGAAGACGCCGCTCTCTTCTTCAATCCTTCGGATCACACGGAACTCGCGTCCTGTCTTTCCGCGGTATTTGAGGACTCTCAATTGCGGTCCAATATCATAGCGCGAGGCCTCGCCCTTTCAGCAAGGCGTCGTACGTTGAATCCGTATCGCTGCATGCTTGATGCTGCTGTAGCGGCTGCCAGTCGTCGGGCGAATTGCCAATAGCAGACTTATACCCCGCCCCCGCGGCTTTATATCTGGTTCTGAATCATTGGGCAACCCTCCGTCTGACAAACCGTTGAGCTGGTCCGATTATGCGGAAGCCCTCCTCCCGCCGCAAATCAACGCCTATCTCGACTATGGCTGCGGCCGGGGAAACATGCTCCGCCGGATGTCGCGGCGCGCGACGCGCGTGTGCGGAGTGGACGTGGATCCGGAGGCACTGGCGTTGATTCCCGGCGCGGAAACGCGCGTCATCCGCGAGGGAGAACCGCTGCCGTTTGCCGACGGCTCCTTCGACGCCATCACCTGTCTCGAAGTGATCGAACATGTGGCCGACGAGCGGCAAACTTTCCGCGAGCTTGCGCGAGTCCTGCGCCCGGGCGGAATTCTGATACTCACCACGCCGCCAAGGGCTGGCTTACGTGGCTGGACCCGGGGAACGTGAAATTTGCCCTTCCACGACTGCACCGGCTGGTGCACAAATGCATGGGAAGCAAAACGTATGACGCGCGATTCGGCCCCGGCCGCCGCGCGGAACTCGGACTCATATCGGATATCAGCGCCAGCCAGGAACATCCCTGGCATCGGCATTATCGCTATGAGGAAATCCGCGCCCTCGCGGACGATTCGCTGGAAACGCAACACGTCGAAATTGTCTACCCCGGCATGCGCGCGATCTGGTGTCTGGCCATCCTATGGCGTGCGCTTTTTCATTGTGACCCCGCGTGGACGAGACCGCTCACGACGCGGTTGAGCTGCTGGAAAACAAAGGGGGCGACCAGTTGATCGTGGTATTTCGCAAGCCCGGCGTGGTACGTGCGTAAGCTCCGGCTTGCGTCGTATACGGGACTGGACCCCATCACATGCTGAATTTACGGAGAACCGCCCGTCGTGCGGTGCTCCCGATATTCCGGCGGATTAACCCCGGGGATATCACAATCCGGCATCACTGGACAGGAGACCCGCTCCGGTTGCACTCCTTTCGGCACAAAGGCTACTGGTGGCATGGCCGCAGGCGCGAAGCCGGCAGCATGACTCTGTCGGCAAAACTGATCCGACCGGGCGATATCGTCTTTGATGTCGGTTCGCATATCGGCTATGTGGGTGGATATTTCTCATGGCTGACGGGAATGCAAGGCAAGGTCCTGTGTTTCGAGCCTTCACCCTTGAACCTTCCTTATCTGAAAGCGAATGCCGCTCGCTGCAGCCGCAAGAACATACAAATCTTTCGCGCCGCAGCGGGCGATCACTGTGGAGACGTTCCGTTCTTCATGGAAGATCTGACCGGGCAGAATTCCACCGTGGTCGAGGGATTTTCCAACCTGGAAGGAACCAGCCGCTATAACGGCTTACCCGCCGAATATCAGCGATGCACGGTTTCGATGCTGACGCTCGACTCGATTCCGCAAACGCCGAATTTCGTAAAGATCGATGTCGAATCCAGTGAACTCTCCGTGCTCAAGGGCATGG
>CAZXCO010000591.1:0-2842 GCA_964639095.1 uncultured Solibacteraceae bacterium | reverse complement strand
GAGTGGCTGTCGAAGTTCAATTGGCGTGCCGATGCTGGTGGATACGCCGTCCGACATATGCTGCATCCATATGATCCAGAGAAAAGAACGGTGCAGTTTATGCATCGTGCGCTCTTGGGCCTGGAATTCGGCGACAAACGTCAGGGCGATCACAGGAACGGCTGCCGCCAGGACAATCAGCGGCACAACCTGCGGATCGCAACGCATGGCCAAAATCAGCAAAACAGAGGCGTTAGCCGCGTGAATACCAGCGGACTAAAGGGCGCCAGTCTGAATAAAAGCTCCGGCAGATGGGAGTCGCATATCTCCATCGACGGGCGCGCCATTTATCTCGGCAGCTTCCAAACTGCTGAAGAGGCGCACACAGCATATCGGCGTGCCGCCGAAGTTGGCCACGGCGAATTCTTCAAAGCAGCATGACCCCCGCCGCGCGATCCGATTGGATGCCACTGCGCCATGCGGGCGGGTGACTAGTAGCTTTCTATGGATGGGTAGTCTCGTAATTGGTAGCGAGGGCGGACTGTAAATCCGTTGTTTCGACCTTGTCGGTTCGAATCCGAAACCATCCACCAAATCTCCTCCAGTCGGCTCAGTTCGACTTTGCCCGTAGGGGCGTTTCTTATACCCAGTTTCGGAAGTGAGGCGGCGGGCGCGAATGCGGGCGCACCGGAGAGCCGCTGAAAGTCGGGAAACCGGCAAACGGACAGCCGTAGGCGCAGAGGCGAGAGGAGTCCGGTAAGAGTTCGAATCTCACCACTTCCGTCAATTCATGAGCCGCGATGACCTACCCCAACGGACAGAGCGCCGCCGCGGGCGCAATCCCGGTCTATATTGTCAATCAGCCCGGCAGCGGCCCTGGGCCTAACAGCCAGAGCAAAGCTGGCGGCGCTATCCCGGTCGTGTTCGTGGCGCAGCCCGGTTCCGGCCCACGGCCGAGCGACCAGGCTAAGGCCGCTGGCGCGATTCCAGTGCGTGTCGTGAGCGCGCCGACGGGTAACGGGCCGTTCCCCAGTGATCAGGGCAATGATGGCGGCGCAATTCCCGTGTGGAACGCCACTAGCCTGCCAGCGGAAGCGAATACATATCCTAACGGGCAGAACAACGCCGGGGCGGCTATTCCGGTTTGGCGGGTGAATTGAGAATGGAATTGAACTGAGATACCGAGCGGATAAAAAGGAATGACTCGCAAAAAGAACATTCCTGAGATTGAATCTTTCGCTCAGCGCCCCCGACCTCCTGAATCGCTGTTCGATGCCAGTAACTGGTTTCGGCGGTTCGTGCCTGCCGATGGTGTTGCTGGGTGGGTGCATCAAGCCTTGCTCAGTGAACACTCCCCGCTCTACAACCCGGATCACTTCCACCTGAAGGACGCCGACGTAGAGTTTCTGTGGTCGGCTCAGGAAAACACGAAGCAGATGCGCCGCGTAGTCGGTCAGTGCGAGGAAGTCACATTCCGGTCCGGCGCTTGGCAGAAAGGCAGGCAAGAACAGCAGATGCATGAATGGTTCGGGCGCGTCCCGACCTATCTCATCACGCTCGACGCCTTCTACGCCAATGAGTGCTCAGACATCGAGTGGTGCGCGCTAGTCGAACACGAACTTTATCACATAGCACAGAAAGCGGACGAGTTCGGCGCGCCAGCGTTCACCAAAGACGGCACCCCGAAACTCGGTATCCGCGGGCACGACGTCGAGGAATTCGTTGGCATCGTTCGCAGATATGGCATTGGCGCAGGCGAGACAGCCAAGTTGATCGAGGCGTCGCGTCGCGCCCCGGAAGTCGGGCAGATCAACATCGCGCAGGCTTGCGGCACATGCTTATTGCGGGCCGCATAGCTTTTACGATTCTTTTACCAAATTTCACATTATGGCAGCGCTGAAAGATGACGTTAAGGCGTTCATCGTGCGCGCCCTTGCCTGCTTTGATTCTCCGACCGATGTATGCCGTCAAGTGAAAGAGGAATTCGGCCTCGACGTGACGAAACAGCAAGTCTCTGCTTACCACCCTGAGAGGCGCGTCGGCAAGGACTTGAGCGAGAAGTGGCGCACGGTATTCGCTGAGACGCGCAAGAAGTTTCTAGACGATGTGTCGACCATCCCCATTGCCAACCAGGCATTCCGGCTCCGTGCGCTAAATCGCATGTACGAGCGGGTGTCCGGCACGGGGAACACCGCATTGGCCGCCCAGTTGATCGAGCAGGCGGCGAAGGAATCGGGCGGCGCATTCACCAATCGACGGGAGATGACTGGCAAGGATGGCGCTCCTTTGATCCCGACGAATCCACAAGAAATGACCGATGAACAACTCGCTGCCATCGCCGCAACAGGCAGCGCGCGAGCTGCTGATTAGGAGAAAGGCCCGGGAGAGCGTACTCGACTACGCCAACGCGATCGAAATACCCGGCAAGCCAGCCGGTGAAGATCCGGACACGGAATTCTTTGAGCCCATCGAATCGACGATGGCGCAACACCATCGGCTGATTCTTGAGACGATGGAGCGGGTCAGCAAAACGCCGCACGGGCGGGCGATGTTCTTCATGCCGCCCGGTTCGGCCAAGTCGACATATGCATCGGTCGTCTTCCCTTCGCGCTATCTGGGCGCGGAAAAGAATCGCAAGGTCATTCTCGCCAGCTATGGCGATGACCTCGCCCGCAAGATGGGCCGGCGCACGCGCTCAATCATCAAGCAGAAGCGATTCAAGGGGATCTTCGGTTGCGAATTGACGACTGAGTCATCGGCAGCTCAAGAGTTCTCGCTGACGAACGGCAGTGAATACATCGCGACCGGCATTCTCGGCGGTGTTACTGGCAACCGTGCGAACGGCATCATTATTGATGACCCG
>CAZXCO010000590.1:0-5652 GCA_964639095.1 uncultured Solibacteraceae bacterium | reverse complement strand
ACGTCGGCGCCGCTGATTCTTTCCCTTAATCCGGACGCGCATCTGGTGCGCGGGCTGGATGTCATGGCGACTTGCCTCGAAAGGCCTGAAACGGGCGCAGTGGGCGGGCTTCTGATTGGTGAAGACGGCGCGCCTCAGACCGGTTTTATGGCCCGGAGCCTGCCCGTACCAGCGGCTTTGGTACTGGAAATCATGGGAGTCAATCGCCTCTGGCCCCGAAACCGGGTGAATTGGCACTATCGTTGCTTGGGATTGGACCGGATGACTGTGTCCCTCGTCGATCAGCCCGCCGGCGCCTTTCTGATGTTTTCCCGTGCCGCCTGGGAGACAGTGGGTGGTTTCGACGAAAGGTTCCGCCCGATCTGGTTCGAAGACGTCGATTTTTGCGCCCGGATCAAGGCAGCCGGTTTTCGTACGTATTACCACCCTGGCGGTGTGGCTAAACACTCAGGATCGCACTCCATCCGCCCTCTGGCGCTGGAGAACAGAGAGCGATATTGGTATGGTAGTCTTCTTGAGTATGCGGCGAAACACTATCGTTCCGGTGCGTTCCGGACCACGTGTGCCGCGGTAGCGGTCAGTGCTGTCATTCGCGCGGTTTCGGGATTTCCGCGCTATAAGTTCAAAGCGTTAGCAGTATACGGTGGTATTGCCGGTCTGGCTGTGAGCCGGGCCTTTCATCGCCGGCAAGCACTCAGTTAATTGTTGTCTGGTGGAGCAGCGTTCAATCTGGAGAGTGGAGCCGACCCCGCGCGTACATGTCCCGCAGCGACTTCGTTTCAGTCACGATCATCACGTATAACAGCGGGCGTTTCATCAAGAGATGCCTCGAATCGGTCCTGGAACAGAGCTATCCGTACAAGGAAATTATCGTCATCGATAACAACTCCTCCGACGGAACGATCGATATTCTGGAGAGTTTCGAGGACCGGTGCCGGATCGTATACAACGATGAGAATATCGGCTTCGCGGCAGCCCAGAACCAGGCCATAGCTCTGTCCACTGCGGAGTGGATCCTGACACTGAACCCGGACGTTCTCCTGCTGCAGGGTTTTATCGAATCCCTGGTGCATGCGGGAAACCTCGATCCGCGGGTCGGCACCGTCTGCGGAAAGCTGCTGACCATGTCGGCAACTTTCGACTTTCCGGAAAAGCCGATGGTGGATTCCACCGGAATTTATTTCACGCCGAATCTCCGGCATCTCGACCGGGGCAGTCTCGAAATTGATAACGGTCATTTCCGGAATTACGAGTACGTTTTCGGGGCCACCGCCGCGGCCGCGCTGTACCGGCGCGAAATGGTGGACGATATCTCGATCAACGGCGAGTTTTTCGATGTCGATTTTTTCGTCTACCGCGAAGATGCCGATGTTGCGTGGCGCGCCCAGTTGCTCGGATGGAAATGTCTCTACGTGCCCTACGCCCGCGGGTATCATGTCCGGAAAGCCCTGCCGGGAAACCGGCGTGCGCTGCCGCCGGAAATCAACATGCATTCGGTGAAGAACCGTTTCCTGTTGCGCATCAAAAACATGACGTGGGATCTTTACCGGCGGAATTTCTTTTCCATCACCGGCCGCGATCTCGTTGTCGTCGGATGCTGCCTGCTGCGCGAGCATACCTCGCTGAAAGCGTTCCCGTTCGTCATCCGGAACTGGAAGGGCATTGTGGCGAAGCGTCGCGCCATCATGAAGCGGCAGCGCGTGGATGATGCGTATATTGCGAGCTGGTTCAGCTTTCAGCCCGTCAGCAAGCCCGCTCCGAAGAAATTCGCCGCTGCCCTGACGCGGTCGAAAGCCGCCCGCCGCTAGAATGATCGCGTTGCGATCGAAGGGCCTGGCGGGGGGCATCTGCAAAAGTGCCGGCCGGAAGTACTCGTGCGCATAGCGATTCTGGGGACGCGCGGTATCCCGGCCAATTACGGCGGATTCGAAACGTTCGCCGAAGAACTGTCGGTCCGCCTCGCCGCCCGCGGGCACGATGTCATGGTGTATTGCCGGGAAAAGCATGACTTCAGGGTCTACCGCGGGGTCCGGCTGGTTTGTCTTCCCACCATTCGCCACAAGTATCTGGATACGCTCGCTCACACGTTCGTCTCGACTCTTCATCTGCTGGCGCATCGAGTGGACGTCGCGCTCTATTGCAATGCGGCAAACGCGGTGTTCACGATCTTGCCGCGGCTCGCCGGAATACCGGTGGCGCTCAATGTGGATGGCATCGAGCGGAAGCGCAAAAAATGGAATGCGCTCGCGAAAGCCTGGTATCAGGTATCGGAATATCTGGCGACTATCCTGCCTACCCGGTTCGTGACCGACGCGGAGGCGATCCGCCAATATTACAGAGAGCGCTATGGCCGGGACTCTCTCTTCATTCCCTACGGAGCGGCCATTGAGCGCGCCGAAACGCGCGGGGCCCTCGAAGAGCTTGGGCTGGAGCCGTTGCGTTATTTCCTTTACGTCAGCCGCATGGAACCCGAGAACCGCGCGCTCGAAGTGCGCCAGGCTTTCGAGCGCTCAGGGGCGAAAATGAAGCTCGCGCTGATCGGCGACGCTCCCCACGCCGAGGAGTACATCCGGCGGGTGCGCGATACGAAGGACCCGCGGATCGTCATCCCCGGGGCGATCTACGGCCTCGGCTACCGCGAACTGGGCGCCTGGTGCTTCGCTTACATTCATGCGACGGAAGTGGGCGGAACGCATCCGGCCCTGATCGAAGCCATGGGGCGGGGAAACCTGGTGCTCTATTTGGATACGCCGGAGAACACGGAGGTTTGCGGCGATGCGGGCCTGCCGTATCGGGATGAAGCCGGGCTGACCGCGCGCATTCAGGAAGTGCTTGCGATGAGCGAAGAAGAACGCGAACGCCTGCGCATCAAAGCCGCCGCGCGGGCCCGGGAGCGCTATGACTGGGACGCCGTGACGACGCAATACGAAAATCTCCTGCTTCATCTGGGAATATAGAAACCGTGCAGGCGGCTCGTTGCTATGTCGAAATTTCCCGTTCGCGGATCGCCGCGAACTACAGGGCAGTGTGTGCCGCTGTGGGCCCGCGAACCGGTGTCATGGGCGTCGTGAAGGCCAACGCCTACGGACACGGCGCGGTCGAGGTGGCCACAGTTCTCGCGGCCGAAGGCGCGGAATGGCTCGCGGTGAGCTCGGTCGAGGAAGGCGTCGCGTTACGCCAGGGCGGAATCCGCTGCCGTATCCTCGTCATGGCCGGCGTCATGCCCTGGGAGCACGAGGCGCTGCGCGAATTCCATCTCACTCCGGTCGCGCATTCGCTCGACGACCTGCGGCGCTTCGATGAGAACGGCCCCATCGATGTGCACCTCAAGATCGATACGGGTATGCACCGGCTCGGCATCGCCTGTTCCGGCGCGGAGATCGCCGCGGCGGTTGCCACTCTGCGCCAGGTGCGGCTGGAAGGGCTGCTCTCGCACTTTGCCTCTGCCGCGGATTTCACGACCGTGCAGACGGAGGAGCAGATCGTAGAATTCAACCGCCTCCGCGAGACGCTGGCGGACCTCGGAGTCCGGCCGCCTGTATTGCACTTTGCCAGCACGAACGCCATCGCGTACCCGAGACGGCACGCCGCTCTTCCGCTGGTTCGCCCGGGCCATGCCATTTACGGATATGTGTCGCCGGCCCGCGGGCACGCGCCGGCGCCAGTGCTGAAAGTCGAGCCGGCGCTCTCCTGGCGCACCCGGATCATTGCCGTAAAACACGTACCGGCGGGCGCCAGAATCGGCTACGGCGGCTCGTTTGTCGCGTCCGCGCCGATGCGGCTGGCGGTCCTGTCGGCCGGATATGCGGACGGCGTGCCGCATCGCCTCTCGAACAAAGGCAAGGTGATCGCGGGCGGGCGTTTCGCCCCCATCGTAGGCACCGTTTCGATGGACCTCACGACAATCGACATCACGAACTCGCCGGAAATGCAGCCCGGCGAAGAAGTCACGCTGCTCGGCCAGGAAGGCGATGTGAAGCTGGATGCCCAGCAGATCGCCCGCACCGCGGGAACCATCTCCTACAACGTCCTGTGCGGAATCAGCGCCCGCGTGAAGCGTTTTTACACGGAGTAGCCCGCGCCGGCCTCAGCTCACGCTCCGGGCCGAAGCCGATTTCGAAAGCGCCTGCAGCAGTTTCGTTCCCACGGGAGAACCGAGGCCGGTCGCCGCATCCCATCCCGCAGCCGCGGGAAACGCTCCGTTCGAGCCCGAGGTGATGTCGCGAAACGCGCCGGCCGACTTGGGTAATCCGTAGAGCGCCGGCTGGAAAAAGCCTACCGGCTTGCCCAGCTTTTCGTTCAGGAGCGCAATCAACCCGCTCCACAACGGCGCCACCGCGCTGGTTCCGCCGATCACGAGTTTCTGTCCATCGACCAGAACGTTGTACCCGGTCTGCGGGTCGGCGTCCCCGGAAACATCCGGCACGCCGCGTCCCCCGCCCGAGGGCGGCTTGACTTTGGCGCTCGTCTGCCAGGAGGGCAATGGAAACTGATCGCTGAATCCTCCGCCTCCGGCCCCGCCCTGCGCGCCGTTATTCCATACAGTCTCGCTCCGGATCGTCCCGTTGGCGCCCGCGAGGCTGGTACCGCCGCACGCGAGAATGTGAGGACTCGAAGCGGGGAAGTCCACGTGATTCGCATTGTCGTCGACACCGTCGCTCGACCCGCTGTCTCCGGAGGCGGCGCAGATCGTCACGCCGAGCGCTGCGGCATCCTGCGCGGCCGAGTCGAACGCGGTCATGGCCTGTGCGGTCCATGTGGATTCCGGGCCGCCCCAGCTGATCGAAATCACGGACGGCTTGTGGGTCGAGTCATGGATCGCTGTTGTGAGGGCATCCTGGAACCCGCTCGATGTGTTGGGCGCAAAGTAGACCACGATGGTCGCGCCGGGCGCCACCGCCCCTGCAACTTCGATATCCAGCAGGACTTCGCCATCCGCGCTGTCGGGCGTGGTCGGATGGTTCTTCCCTTTATCCACCGAAACCGAAATCACCGACGGCGGCTTCAACCCCAGCGAAGAAAAATAACTCTTCAGATCGGCCGGTTTGTATCCGCCGCCCAACTCCAGTATGCCGATGGTCTCGCCCGCGCCGTCGGCGTCCGTGGGGAACGAATAAAGCTGCGCGATCTGCGGCGGCGTATAGGAAACGGCAGCCGCGGCCGCCACTTTGCCTGCTGCCGGCTCTCCTCTCACCCGAAAGTGCGGTTTGGCCGCCGGACGGTTGTCGAGGCCCAGGACCGCCTCCACGGATGCGGCCAGTTCGGAGGGGATCCGGATATCGCCGCGGCGGGCGCGGTACCGGTGTCCCTCGTGTTCATAGCGGTCGAACCGGACTTCGAAAGCCCGGCACATGTTCTCAGCGGTTCCTTCCAGCTTGATGGTGCGGCGCGCGGCGGAGACCTCGCCGACGGTGAGATGACTTGCCTCTGCAAACCGTTTGACCTGTTCGATGGCGGCGGGGTCCGCGCCGTGACTCTGCGCAAACTCCGCGCGCGAAATCGCCGGACCGTTTCCGGCCGGCACGGCCGCCCGCGTCTTCGGTCTCAGGATCACCGAAATTTCGACCAGCTCGTCGTTCGGAACGTCGCCGACGCGCTGGCCGAGCGGCTTCCGGGTGCTGCCCGCGAGGGTGATTTTCTCACTGTTCATAC
>CAZXCO010000589.1:0-1706 GCA_964639095.1 uncultured Solibacteraceae bacterium | reverse complement strand
ATCTGGCATTACCAGGTGGTCCATCACGGGATCTGGGACTGGGACCTCCCCGCTGCGCCCGTGCTGCTCGACGTCACCGTCAACGGAAAGAAAGTCCGGGCGATCGCCCAGGTCACCAAACAGGCATTCCTGTTCGTGCTGGATCGCGTGACCGGCCAGCCCGTCTGGCCGATCGAAGAACGCCCCGTGCCGCAAAGCGATGTGCCTGGCGAAAAGACATCGCCCACGCAGCGTTTTCCTACCCGTCCGGCGCCGTTCGATCGCCAGGGCGTGACTGTGGACGATCTCGCCGATTTCACGCCTGAGATCAAGGCAGAAGCGCTGAAGATAGCCTCCGAATTCAAACTCGGGTCGATTTACACTCCGCCGATCGTTTTCGATTCGAACGGAAAGAAGGGAGTCCTGATGCTGCCCAACGCCACGGGCGGCGCAAACTGGCAGGGCGCCGGCGCGGATCCGGACACGGGGGTGATCTACATCCCGTCCGTGACGAATCCCAGCGTGCTCGCGCTGCAGCACAACCCCGCGCTTTCCGACGAAAATTACATCAGCCGTCCCGTACCCGTTCCGCGGCCGCTGGGAGTGCCTCTCATCAAACCTCCCTACGGGCGGATCACGGCGATCGATCTGAACACCGGCGACCACGTCTGGATGATTCCCAACGGCGAAGCTCCCGCCGCGCTGAAGAATAATCCCGCATTAAAGGGCATCGACCTGAGCCAGGTCGGTACTCCGGACCGGGCGCCGCTGCTCGTGACGAAGTCGCTTTTGTTTGCGGGCGAAGGCGCCAACGGACCCGGCTTGCGCGCTTTGAATAAAAAGACGGGCGAGACGATTTTTCAAATGACGCTGCCGGGAAATGAAACAGGGCTTCCGATGACCTATATGGTGAACGGGCGCCAGTATATCGTGGTCGCGGTTTCCAGCCGGGAGGGGGCGGAACTGGTGGCGTTGACGGTACCGGCACAGGCTGCGAAATAGCCGTCTTTACCGGATCGTATCCGCAAGCGAGAAAATCGGCAGATAGAGCGCGATCAGCACAAACGCCACGAAAATGCCCATGAAGATCATGATGGCCGGCTCGATCAGCGAAAGGACCGCGGTCATCTTCGTGTTCACGTCATCCTCGTAAAACTCGGCGACGCTCGTCAGCATCGCCGGCAGCGCGCCCGTTGATTCGCCCACCTCCACCATGTCCACCGCGAGGGCGGGAAAGACTCTGGTCGCCGCGAGCGAACTGGAAAGCGTCTGGCCTTCGCGGACCATCTTCCCGGCGCCTTCGAGCGTCTTCCGCAGCAGCGGCGTTCCGAGGGAATCGGCCGCCGTATCGAGTCCCTGCATGAGCGGAATGCCTCCGGTCAGCAGGGTGCTGAGCACACGCGAGAACTGCGCCACCTGATATTTGATCCAGATGTCCCCGAATATCGGGACCTTGATCTTCACGCGGTCGATCTTTTCCTGCGCCGCCTCTTTGCGCGACCACCAGTAAAACAGGGCCCCGGCCGCCGCGAGCGACCCCGCATACACGAGCACATACGACCGCGCGGTGGTCCCGACTGCAATCAGATACAGCGTGATGGTGGGAAGCTGCGCGGACATGCTCGAGTACAGGGACGCGAAGCTGGGCACCACGTAGGTCACCAGAAAAACCATCAGCAGAATAACCAGTACGATCAGCACGCACGGGTACATCAGCGAAACCAGGA
>CAZXCO010000588.1:0-14208 GCA_964639095.1 uncultured Solibacteraceae bacterium | reverse complement strand
TTCCGCAGGCGGGAAGAGTACAGTTCCAACCGGCGAGTGAACGGAAGGTTGGGGCCGGAGGGCCGGACTGCGGAGGCGGGGACTGCCGGATGGCGTGGGTGCGCCGGCAGCATCAACGATGGAGAATGCCGCTTAGCGATGCCGGAACGTGATCCGGCCCTTGGTCAAATCGTAGGGGGAGAGTTCGAGCGTGACTTTGTCGCCCGCCAGAACACGAATTCGATTGCGCCGCAGCCGCCCCGCCAGATGCGCCAGAACGACGCGGTCGTGATCGAGTTGAACGCTGAACAGACCACTCGGGAATTTCTCCAGAATGGTTCCGGTAACTTCTATGCTGTCTTCCTTGCTCATTCCACCTCTCGAATCGGGACCTCGATCTGATTTTCCGATAGTCCACTCCCCTGTTGACCGGAGTGTTTTTGGCCGGGCTGGCGACGCACAAGGTCATCAGCCAGCCCGGCTTCGCAGCCGTCAGCCCGCGATCGTCTCCACGTTGGAGGCCTGCAAGCCCTTCGGCCCGCTGGTCACCTCGAACTCCACGCGCGCGCCTTCGTCCAGCGACTTGTATCCGCTGGCCTGAATGGCCGAAAAATGCACGAAGACATCCTCGCCCGATTCGCGCTGGATGAATCCAAAGCCTTTGGCCGCGTTAAACCACTTCACAGTACCTTTCTCTCTCATTACCAACCTCTTCAGGAATTCACACTTGAACGATGCCCCGAACGCGCGCGAACCGGAAACGAAAACAGGGCTGCCGCAGTCGGCACTGCGCAGCCCTGTGAACGATTGCGATCTTGACGCGCACCAAGGAAACGATCAGCTATTCGTTGAGTATACCCTGGACCGCCCCGGTTGCCTGTATCCCGGGATGGGATTTTTGGCACGAAGATTGCTAACGATCCGCACAGGGGAGGTTAACGAATGAAATCTTCGATTCTCACGAGTTTAATTTTGATCGGTACTTTGTTTGGGACCGGCTGCGCAACCAAGAAATTTGTGCGCCAGACAGTGGATCCCGTGAGCGGAAAGCTCGATCAGGTCGCGACCAAGACAGACCAGCAGGGGCAGACGCTGGATCAGACCCGGCAGACTCTGGATCAGGCCCGCGCCACACAGCAGAAGGACGAAGCTGCCTTGAGCGCCACCAATGAGCGCGCCCTGTCTGCTGACAACCGCGCCGGGCAGGCGCAGTCCCGGGCGGACGAAGCCTCCCAGAAGGCCGATCAGGCGAATCAGGGTGTGAGCGACGTCAAGGCCGCGCTTGCGAAAACGGACGCCAGCATCGCCAATCTCGATGATTACAAACAGGTAGCTGCGACAACGGTGAACTTCAAATTCAATAGCGACAAGCTCAGCAGTGAAGCCAAGATGTCTCTCGATCAGATGGTGATGAACCAGAATCACTACAAGCGCTTCTTCATCGCCGTGGAAGGCTTCACTGACAAAATCGGTAATCCGGAATACAACACTGCTCTGAGCCGCCGGCGGGCGGATGCTGTCGTGGAATACCTCGTTGCGCAGCACGATATTCCGATCTACCGGATTCACATGGTTGGGCTCGGTGAGCAGAAGCCGGTGGAAGACGCCCGCACGCGGGCGGCGAACGCGAAGAACCGCCGCGTCGAAGTGACGTTATTCAGCGCGGATCAGAATCTCGCCTTGAACAATTCCAGCCAACGGTAAAAACCTCCCCCAGGAGCAAAAAAAGAGAGCGGACTTCGGTCCGCTCTCGCCGTTTTGTAACGCTCCAACGCAATTTCTTCATGCAAAGCGCATCGAAAGTAACGATCGGCACCATGTAAACTGTAGAGGAGACTGGAAGATTTCTGAGCGCTCCGTTGTCAGCGGAAGTCTGCAGAATCTTACACTGTGATGCACTTTTTACCTTTTTTGCCGTCGCTCCTTGTCGTCTCCTCGTGGAATCTGATGACACGAGGGCTCTTCGACGATACGTTTGCAGGCATCCACCAGCTTTCCTGGTTTGACTGGGCCATCCTCATTCCTTACTTCGCCATTCTGGGAGTGCTGTCCGTCTACGGGCTGCACCGGTTCGAGACGATTCGTACTTATTTCAAACACCGGAAAAAAGCGACGGCGGAACCGCCCGTACGCTTCGAGCGACTGCCGAAGGTCACCATCCAGCTACCGCTCTATAACGAGCGATATGTGCTCGAACGTCTGATCGACGAAACGATCCGTATGGAGTATCCGCGCGATCTGCTGCAGATTCAGGTGCTCGACGACTCGACCGACGACAGTCATGAATTCGCGGAAGCTCTCTGCGAGAAATACCGGAACATGGGGTATCCCATTGAATACCGGCATCGCACCAATCGCGAGGGATTCAAGGCCGGCGCCCTGCAGGAAGGCCTCGAAAGCGCCACGGGCGAATTTATTGCCGTGTTCGACGCGGATTTCATTCCTCCCGCCGACTTTCTCACAAGGACGATCCACCATTTCGCGGATCCCAAAGTGGGCGTCGTGCAGACGCGCTGGAGTTATCTGAACCGCAATTTCAACTTCCTGACGGAAGTGGAGGGCCTGCTCCTCGACGGGCACTTTATCCTGGAACACGGGGCCCGTTCGCGCGCCGGCTACTTTTTCAACTTCAACGGCACCGCGGGAATCCTGCGGCGGCAGATGATCGACGACGCAGGCGGGTGGCAGCATGACACACTCACCGAAGATTCCGACCTCAGCTACAGGGCACAGTTGAAGGGCTGGCGGTTTGTTTACCTGCCGGGGCTCGACTGCCCCTCCGAGCTTCCCGTCGAGATGCACGGCTTTCAGGTGCAGCAGTTCCGCTGGGCCAAGGGGCTTACCCAGTGTGCGAAAAAACTCCTGCCTGACCTGCTGCGCGCGAACATTCCCTGGCGTCTGAAGGCGGAAGCCATCATGCATCTGACGCCGAACATCTCCTATCCGCTGATGGTGGTGATTTCGGCGCTGATGCTGCCCGTCATGATCGTGCGTTTCTACATGGGCGTGTGGCAGATGATGCTGCTCGATTTTCCCTTGATCGTCGCTTCCTTCTGGTCGCTATCGGCGTTTTATGTCATCGCGCAAAGGGAACTGCATCCGAAGACGTGGAAACGGTCGATTTTCCTGCTGCCGATGTTGATGGCGGTCGGTGTCGGGCTGACCCTGATCAACACCCGCGCTGTGCTCGAAGCGCTTTTCGGTGTGCAAAGCGGTTTCGTGCGCACCCCGAAGTACGCGATCGAAGGCACGCGTCCGAAGCGCATGTCGGTCAAAAAATACAAGCGCAAGAGCGGATGGCTGCCTTATTTCGAACTGGCCTGCGGCACTTATTTCCTCTACATGTGCTGGTTCGCGATTTCCACGTTCAATTACCCGACGTTGCCATTCCTCCTGCTCTTTGTGGGCGGGTATTACTGGGCCGGCTTCGGAACTCTTTATCAGGAATATCAGGACCGGCTCCGCTATAACCGCCAGCACCGTCTGGAATACGAGACGGCCCGATAGGTCCGCGTGCAGCCCCTGTCCCCGCGGCTGATCCGGGAGGCATCCGAAAGGATCCGGCCTCTGGCGCGCCGCACACCTGTCATGACCTCGGCAAGCATCGATGAACGCGCCGGTCTTCAGGTGTTCCTGAAATGCGAAAACCTGCAGCGCGGCGGAGCGTTCAAGATCCGCGGGGCTTCGAATCTGATTCTTTCGCTCTCGCCTGGTGAATTGGAGCGGGGTGTGGTAGCGTTTTCCTCCGGCAATCACGCCCAGGCGACCGCGATTGCGGCAAAGTACGTCGGCGCGGAGGCCACAATCGTCATGCCGGAGGATGCCCCGCGTTCCAAGATGGAGCCGACGCGTGCGCTCGGGGCGCGCATTGTCACTTACGACCGGCTCCGCGAAGATCGCGAGGCCATCGCTGCCCGCGTGATCGAGGACACCGGAGCCACGCTGATCCCACCGTACGATCACCCCATGATCATGGCCGGGCAGGGAACAACCGCGCTCGAACTTCTCGAAGACGCCCCGGATCTTGATGCGCTCGTGGTCTGCGTCGGAGGCGGCGGATTGATGGCGGGCTGCGCCACCATCGCCAAATCCATCAAACCCGCCATACGCATTTTCGGCGTGGAACCGGAGCTGGCCAACGACACTGCGCTGTCGATGGCGGCCGGCGAACGCGTGTCGATTCCTTCTGCCGAGTCGATCGCCGACGGGCTGCGATCGCTTGCGCCCGGCCGTCTGACGTTTCCTGTTCTCCGGCAGCACGTCGAGCGCATTCTGCTGGTGAGCGAGGCCGAAATCCGCGCCACAATGCGATTCGTTCTGGAACGTGTGAAGATTCTGGTCGAGCCGAGCGGCGCGGTCGCACTGGCGGCGGTCCTGTTCGGCATGCTGCCGCAGGGAATCAGGCGTGCCGGCGTGGTGATTTCAGGCGGTAACGTGGATCTCGATTTTCTGAAGACGCTCTGAGACTGGAACCGGCTCTCAGGGAATGGGGACGACCAGACCCTTCCCGATTACTGTCGTAAATCCATCGATGGTGTCCGCCAGACTTTCCGCCAGCAGGGGCGGCAGGTTCCACAGATGCTCGGCGTTCCTCCACGCTGCTTCCCGCGACACGCTGATGTCCCATCCGGCGATAACATCCTCGAGGCTCGAGACGGCTGGCAGCGGATCGCCCGGAAGCCGGACGTTCAGCGTCTTTTTGGCCAGGTCGATCAGCGCATCCAGGGTGGAGTTCAACGCCGTGTAATCGTTGTACTGCGGATTTCCGTGTTGGGGCACGATGCTGGTGATCCTGCAGGTGGTGACAATCGCCTGGCAGAGGTCGTGGTTGATGTGGGCGTTCATGCCCGCCAGCGCAAACTGAATCCGGGTGATTTTCACGTTATCGCGAACGGAAAACATCGCTTCCCACGAGCCGGGGCACGGGGCTCCCGAGAGCGAAGCCCTCAGCGCGTCGAAATAAAGACGCGCGAACTCAACATCCAGCCGGGAGAGCCATGCGGGATCCGCGAAGCCACCGCTGTCCACGCGCGTTTTCACGGCCCGGGTCACCGTAAGATAAAGCCAGTTGAACCACTTGAGGCCGTCCAGATCGCTGGTCCCCGCCTCGATCGCCTCCATTATCCCGAGGACACCCTCAATGGTTTGGGGCGCTTTCTCCAGCGCGGCGCCGATGACGGAATCACAGGTAAACACGTCCGGCCATTATATCCACCGCAACGGCAAAATCATTGATTCCCGAGGTAGACTGTCTGCAACAATGGAAATCCCGAACGATCTGACCCGCCGTACCCTGCTGCGCAACGCGGCACTGGGAACGATCGGCCTCGCTTCAGGCGCCGACCATGCGTTCGGACAGACGGCGGCGCCCCCGAATATCGTTTTCATCCTGGCCGACGATCTCGGCTATGCGGATGTTTCCTGCTATGGGCGTCCCGATATCAGCACGCCCAACATTGACGGCCTCGCCGCGAATGGCGTTCGATTCCTGCAGGCGTACGCCAATTCCGCAGTCTGCTCGGCAACGCGCACCGCGCTCATCACCGGCCGCTACCAGTATCGGCTTCCTCTCGGTCTGGAGGAGCCTCTTGCTGGCCGCGATGTCGGGCTGCCGCCCGATCATCCCACGCTGCCGTCGCTGCTGAAGAAAGCGGGCTACGGAACGACTCTGATCGGCAAGTGGCACCTGGGCCTGCTGCCGAAATTCGGCCCCCTCCAGAGCGGGTACGACCACTTTTACGGATTCCGGGGAGGCGCTCTCGACTATTACCGGCACGCGTTCGGAAAAGACGATCTGTGGGACGACGACGTCCAGATCCACCAGATGGGCTATCTGACCGATCTGCTGGGCAGCCGCGCCGTGGATGTGGTCAACGGTTACGCGCGATCCAGGCGGCCTTTTCTGCTCAGTCTGCATTTCAATGCGCCGCACTGGCCCTGGGAAGCGCCAGGCGACGAGGCGGAGTCGCAGCGCCTCCGGACGGGGAATCTGACGGACTACGACGGCGGTTCGCAGAAGACGTATCAGCGCATGATTCAGGAGATGGACGTGCAGATCGGCCGCGTCCTCGAGGCGTTGAATGCGAACGGGCTGGGCGGGAATACGATCGTGATTTTTACCAGCGACAACGGCGGGGAGCGATTCGCCAACACATGGCCTTTTACGGGCCGGAAGACGGAGTTGCTCGAAGGGGGACTGCGGATTCCCGCCATCATCTCCTGGCCGGCGCGTATTCCTCCCGGCCGAACCACCGATCAGGTGGCGATCTCCATGGACTGGCTGCCCACGCTGCTGGCGGCCGCCGGAACGGCTCCTGATCCGGCGTTTCCCTCTGACGGAATCAATCTCTTGCCCGGGCTCGCCGGGAATACGGCGCCGGTGGAACGCAAGCTGTTCTGGCGCTACAAGGCGAACGCGCAGAGAGCGGCGAGGGACGGCGACTACAAGTATTTGAAGATCCTCGACAACACGTTCCTGTTCAATGTGGTGGAAGACCCGATGGAGCGCGCCAATCTCAGGCAAAGGCACCGGGACATCTATGATCGAATCTCTGCGGAATGGCT
This sequence comes from uncultured Solibacteraceae bacterium, assembly GCA_964639095.1. Classification (GTDB taxonomy): domain Bacteria; phylum Acidobacteriota; class Terriglobia; order Bryobacterales; family Bryobacteraceae; genus BOG-234. The sequence continues at coordinate 7,665 of CAZXCO010000588.1, read as the reverse complement.
CGCATGGAATGCGACCATGCTGCCGGAAATCGACGAAAGCTCGACCGCGAGTTTCACCGGCGCTCAGCTCGCCGATCACATCGGCGCACCGAGGGCGAGCGGCAAAGCGGACAACCCGCCGCCTACTGCGAAGTCCCGGTGATCCGGGGCAGACCCCTCAGTGAATACTGACGTGAATATCCACTTCCGCCTGTATCGGGGCGACCAGCAACCGGACCAGTCCGTCGCCTTTGCCTCCGGCGGATGCGCGAAGATAGATCACGGTCTTCTCGCCTGCCTTCAACTCTTTTTTCGCCAGTTCTGCCGATAGTCCGGGGACGCGATCGGGGCGAAGTTGCAACTCGATTCCGCCCGGGAGATCATTCGTCACGTTCACAGACTCCACGGGCCCGTCCGCCTTGAGTTCGACGGACTTCCGGTCGACCTTCACCAGCGTACGAAGGGTTGCGAGATCCGGAACCTTCCCGAAGCCGCTCAGTGAGGCAGGTGTTCCCGTTCCTCCGGTTGTGCCGGGCTTGAGAACGCCGAACGGAGTTTTCAGCGCGGCAACCTTGTCGACATACCATACCCACTTCCCGTTCTCCACCTTCCAGAGCGTGGTCGACGGAGCGTCGAAATCCATGGGCGGGGCCGTTGGCGTAATCAGGGTGACTTTGGCCTTGATCATGACCTTGGCGCGCGTATTCCCGTCCAGCAGGTCGATTTTTTCGATGGTGAAATTCTTGATGTTGAATTTATCGCCGTTGTAATACGTATCTTTGGTGTCGTCCGCGACCAGCGCCTCGGCCTGCCGGTATTTCCGTTCCACCTGCAACTGGAAGAACTGCTCCGCCCGCGCGCGCAAAGCGGCTTCGGCTTCCTTCGCGCCGGGCGCCGGCTGCTGCTGTGCGAAGGCTGTAGCTGCCAGAACGGACAGGAGGAGTATGCGATCCATATGTTTCATTCGACGTATCCAACGGGGACCTGGTAGGCGCGGCTGGACTCGAACCAGCGACCCTTAGCTTAGAAGGCTAATGCTCTATCCAGCTGAGCTACGCGCCCATCGATTCTGCTTTTGATTGTAACGTGCAAAGGAAGTCTGACCGCCCGGCTTTTCCTGCGGGCGCGGGGCGGTCGCCGTTCAAATCTTCAAATCCGTTCGCGTTCGCAGATACTCCAGAATATTCGCGCGGGAAAGGATGCCGGCCAAACGCCCATTCCTGACCACGGGAAGCTGATTCAGATCCTCTTTGCCCATGATCTCGAGCGCATTCTTCAGAGGCATCTCGGGCGGCACCGTGTGCAGATCCTCCAGCGGCCGCATGATGTCGAAAATCGTGGTGTATGGCCACCGCACGCGGTCGATTGCCTTCACCTCGTGTGGTGTCACCAGTCCCGCGATTTCTCCGTTCTGCAGGACGACAAAGCACCTCCGGCCCGTGCGCAGTAATTCGTTATGCACGAAATGCTCGACGTTTTCGTTGCCGTCGAGCGACGGGCAGTCGTTCACCATGACATCGCTGGCGGTCACACCCTCAAAAGTCTGTTCCAGACCGGCGCGCATGTAGCTCTCACCGGCTGCCTGCAGTAGAAACCAGCCGATAAAGGAGATCCAGAGCCCGCCAATGCCGGCGCCTCCGAAAAAGCGCGTGATTCCCCAGACAATGAAAAGAAGGCCGACGACCTGGCCCACCTTGGCAGCCATGCGGGTGGCGCGATCCATGGTGCCGGTCTTCCACCAGAGCGCGGCGCGGAGGATGCGGCCGCCGTCCAGCGGATAACCGGGAATGAGGTTGAATGCGGCGAGCGCAAGATTAATGTAGCCGAGCCAGGCGACCATCGCTCCCAGGGGAGTGAAATCCAGTCCCCCGACGCGGTTTACCAGAATGCAGACGGCCCCGATCGCGGCGCTCGTGAGCGGACCGACCAGAGCCATCCAGAACTCCACGCCCGCGCTGGTGGGCTCCTTTTCGAGCTGGGAAACGCCGCCGAGCGCGAACAGTGTGATCTCTCGCACAGGAATACCGTGGGCTCTCGCGTAAACCGAGTGCGAGAGCTCGTGCAGCAGGAGCGAGACGAAAAACAAAATCGTCGTGAGGACGGCCATCGAGAGGACGAGGCCCTCTCCCCATCGCCGATTCTCGAGATGAAACTGCGTCGAAAGCGACGCTACGATCAGGAAAGCGATCAAAAGCCAGCTGTAGTGCAGGCCGATCTCGATCCCGAATATCCTGCCCAGTCTGATCTGCGACCGCACGTCTGCATCATAGCCGCAAAATGCGCCGGATGCTCGTGTGATTACATCCCCTCAGAGCTGTTCGAGGTCGAGAATGATCTTTCCGGCATTGCCGGACTGCATGAGGTCAAACGCCTGCTCGAAGTCGCGGAATGCGAACCGATGGGTGATGACCGGTTTGATATCGAGTCCGGATTCCAGCATGACTGTCATCTTGTACCAGGTTTCGTACATCTCGCGGCCGTAGATTCCCTGTATCGTGAGCATGTTGAAGATGACGGTGTTCCAGTCGATCGCGATCTCCGCCGGGGGAATTCCGAGTATGGCGATCCTGCCGCCGTGGGCCATGTTTGCCAGCATGTCCCGGAAGGCCGAAGCGCTGCCCGACATTTCCAGACCGACATCGAAGCCTTCCGTGAGTCCGAGTTCCTTCTGCGCGTCGCGCAGATTCTTCTCGCGCGGGTCGAGCGCCATCGACACGCCCACCTTACGCGCCAGGTCGAGGCGCCAGTGGTTCATGTCCGTGATCACCACGTGGCGTGCGCCCGCGTGCCGTGCAACTGCGGCGGCCATGATGCCGATGGGACCGGCGCCTGTAATCAGAACGTCCTCGCCCAGCACGGGAAATGCGAGCGCCGTGTGAACGGCGTTGCCGAACGGATCGAAGATGCACGCGATTTCCGGATCGATCGCATGCTTATGGACCCAGACGTTGGTCATGGGCAGCGCGATGTATTCGGCGAACGCCCCCGGGCGATTGACTCCCACCCCGCTCGTGTTCGCGCACAGATGCCGGCGTCCTGCGAGGCAGTTCCGGCAGCGGCCGCAGACCACATGTCCTTCCCCGCTGACCATCTGGCCCGGAAAGAAGTCAGGAACGTTCGACCCGACCTCGACAATCTCGCCCACGAATTCGTGGCCAATCACCATAGGCACGGGGATGGTGCGTTTTGCCCAGTCATCCCACTTGAGAATGTGGATGTCGGTGCCGCAGATCGAGGCCTTCTTCACCCGGATCAGAACGTCATTGATCCCGATTTCAGGGACGGGAACCTCTTCGAGCCAGAGCCCGGGCTCGGGTCTGCTCTTCACCAGCGCTTTCATGAGTCGCCCAATGGCCATAAGCTCCATCGTAGATGGAGGGCGCGTGCGGCCATCGAATTCAGGCGATTCTACTTGATGGCGATGTCGACCGTGTCCGATACCGAATAATCCGGAGCGCCGAAAACGATCAGAGGTGATGCGGGCATCCGGAGCTGAAGGCCGTCCGTCCCCGACGGGATTCCAGAGGGCACTGTCAATTTCACGATATAGAGGCCCGCAAAGCCCGCAGCCGCTGTTGCGGTTTCCACGGGAGCGTCGACATTGCCGATCCGGGCCGTAACCAGTCCGATGGTTGTATAGCTGTAGGTCAGGTTATTGGATGGCGTCAACTGGCCGCTTGCGAGAGGAGGATCGGTGCGGCCCAGGCCGGTCGCATAAACCAGAAGGGAATCGCCAGCCGAAGCGGGGTTCATGGACGATACCAGAGAGCCGTCGGCGGCCTTGAACACCAGAGCTCCCGCGGGCGTGACGAAGATTGCCGGAGCATAGTCGACTCCGATCGAGACCGTTGCGGCAGTCCCGGCGCCGTTGCTGTTGCTGACAACGAGCGGATGACGGCCCTCGGGGACTTCCAGTGGAACCTGCGCATTGATCTGAGTGGGCGAAACGTAGAGCAGCGGAGCCGGTACGCCTGCAATCGTGACCGAAGTGCCGTTATAGTTCGTGGGCAACGCCTTGCCGAACCATCCGGTCGTTCCGGGAATCTGCAGGGTCCGCCCGTCGTAGGGGTCGGTGGCGGTCTTGGAAAGATTCGTTCCGTAAATGCTGATCATTCCCCCGGGCGCCAGCGCTTTCCCGTTCGCCGAGTTGCCGGCGCCGCTTACGGTGGGCAGCGCTGTAATGGCGGGGCCGAGTTGCCCGCGTACGGCGACCGCGCCATCCGTGCCTGTCAGGATCGCCGCGTAATAGCGCTCCGGATTCCTGGTGATTCCGTCCAGTGCCGCCACGCCGTCCGGATCGCTGACGGTCGTGAAAAAGAACATGTTCCCGAATCCCGTGTCCGTTGGATAGGGCTGCGTGAGGCTCACGCCGCTTGCGAGGCGGCGGGTGCCGGTCTCCCCCTCCGCCCCCTCATAGATATCAAGCCCGGTGAAAACCGTCTGCCCCGGAAAGCGGTAGTTGCAGATCCACATGATCGAGCCCATCTGCGGGGTACCGTCGGGAGCCCGCAGCGTGATGAGCAGGAGAAGAGTCGGCGCGTAGGGAAGCGTATTGGATGCGGTCTGGCCGGGAGGCGTCATGGTGATCGGCGCCTTCATAAGATCGGTTCCACGCACCTGATCGCGCGCCAGTCCGTCCGGAAAGTCGGTCGTATGGATATCGATGTAATAGTCCTGAGGATGATTGATCAGCCCCTGCACGGCGGCGACCTGATCCGGATTCGTCATGTCGACTTCAGCGAACTGGCGCAGGTTGCCCGATCCGCTGGCGTTGGTTTGCACCGGCGGGAAGAAGCCCTGGCCAATTCCCGAATCGATGACCACGGGGCCGTTCACGCCCTCGGCGCCGCGGTGAACGTGCAGGCCCGTGATCGCCGTCTGCTTTCCGAGACTGTAATTCACATCGAAGATGAGCTGCGTCGAGGTGATATTGCCCGCCCGGTCGTGCGCGCTGAGGACAATCAGTTGGGCTGCGGCGCTGGCGGTGCTCCCCAGGATCGCGGGGACCATCCGGCTGGGCGACAGGAGGGACAATGGCACAACAAAAGTCGCACGATTGAGTTGAGCGCGAACGACGCCATTCGGGAAATCCGTCGTGTGGAGATCGATGTAGTACTGGTCCGGATTCTGGAGCATGCCATTCAGGGCATCGAGGCCGGTTTGATCCGACGGCAGAATCTCGGCCTCGAGACTGATCAGGCCCGAGCCGCTCGGGTCGGATGGCGCCGGTGACGTCGCTCCGAACGGTGTATGGATCACGACAGGCCCGTTGGTTCCGGCAGCGCCGCTATGGATATCGAGACCGGTGAATTGCACCGGGGCGGGAAATCCGTAGCCGACCAGGAAGTCGATGGATGCAGAGTTGATTTTGCCTGCGGAATCTCTCACGATATGGCAAATCAAAGTTCCCGGCGCGCCCGCCCTGAGGTTGACGGCCGGGCTTTCATTCAGAGGCGACATGATGCCGCGGAAAAAAGCGATTTCGGCGGTATCGGCGAAGGCGGAACCAGCGAACAAAGACAGCGCGAGGACAAATGTCGTGAACGGAAGGCGTCGCAAGATGTGTGCTCCGCGGAACTAGTGCTTGCCCGATCTGTTTCGTTTCAAACGGAAATTGGAATGCCATTTTTCCGGAGTTGACTTCGGCTCTGATTGATATGATGAACGGCCAGGAGTCTTCGAATGTCCGCCCGGTTTGTCATCGCGCTTTCGCTCGCCTTTTCGCTTCACGCGGCCATTGATGCGCCGGTGCGGCTGGACTCCGGGATGGTTTCCGGCATTCCGGGCAGGAATCCCGACATTCGCGTATTCAAGGGAATTCCCTTTGCCGCACCGCCAGAGGGCAATCTGCGGTGGCGCGCTCCGCAGCCGGTGGCCCACTGGGATGGCGTCCGCAAAGCGGACGAATTCGGGCCCATCTGCATGCAGGCGGCCGGGCGCGGCGGCGCTCCCCGGAAGATGAGCGAAGATTGCCTGTATCTGAACGTCTGGACGGCCGCGAAGAGCCCTTCCGAGCGGCGTCCGGTGATCGTCTGGATCCATCCGGGTGGATACACGAGTGGCTCGGGCTCCGCGCCCGGTACTGACGGCGAAGGGCTGGCGAAGAAGGGCGTTGTGGTGGTGACGATCAATTACCGGCTTGGCGTGCTCGGGTTTTTCGCCTATCCGGAATTGACGAAGGAATCGGATCGCCGGGCATCCGGCAATTATGCGCTGATGGATCAGACGGCGGCGCTCGAATGGGTACAGAAGAATATCTCCGGCTTCGGCGGAGATCCGAACCGCGTCACCGTGGACGGCGATTCCGCGGGCGCCGCGAGCATCGGCAACCTGATGGGCTCGCCGCGCACGAAGGGACTATTTCAGCGGGCCATAGCCGAGAGCGGCGCGTGGCTCGGCCTTTCTGTCTCCCACACGATGACGTTGGCGGAAGCCGAACAGGCCGGAATGAAAATCGCGCATAATCTGGGAGCCTCCTCGCTGGCGGAACTTCGGGCCAAACCTGCCGCGGACGTGCTGAAGGGCGGGCGCGGCGGCGGTCCAATTATCGACGGGTATTTCCTTCCCGAGGATGTGGGCAAGGTCTTTGCCGAAGGCAGGCAGAACGATGTGCCGGTGCTGCTGGGGTCGAACAAGGATGAAGGAACGTTCTTCCTGCGGCCGACGACGGCGGCGAAATTCATCGAGCAGTCGCGAGCCCGGTATGGCGATCTTGCCGATCGCTTTTTGAAGTTGTACCCGGCTGGTTCCGATGAAGAGGCAAACGCCTCTCAACTGACCGCTTTCCGCGACGAACTCGGGTGGGTCATGCGCAACTGGGCCAGTCTGCAGACGAAGACCGGGAAATCGAAGGCGTATCTTTATTACTTCACGCACGAGCCGCCCGCATCGGGGACCGCGTCGCCGCGCGGCGGGTTCGCGTCCGGCGCGACGCACGGAGCCGAGGCTGCCTATGTCTTCGAGAATCTTCTGGGGAACCGCTCCTGGACGAATCTGGACCGGCAGCTTTCGGATTCGATTTCGTCGTATTGGGTGAACTTCGCGGCCAAAGGCGATCCCAATGGCAAGGGACTTCCGCAATGGCCCGTTTTCAACGGGAAGAAGAACAATCGTATGGTGCTGGGAGATAAGGTGGAGATCGGTCCGGGGCTGAGCCAGGAGCAGATCGAGTTCTATCAGGCGAAGTACGACAGGCGCGATGACCGCCGGCAGATCGGGAAATGAAAGGATTTTTCATGCGGCGGCGAATTTTTCAGGTCGGTTTCTCGCTCGTTCTTTTGAGCTTTCTGCCGGTCTTCGCGCAGGAAGGCTACCCGTTGTCGGGAACGTGGTCGGGCGACTGGGGCGCTTCGGGGGCGCAGCGGAACCACCTCACGCTCGTGATGAACTGGGATGGGAAAAAAGTCAGCGGCGAGATCAATCCGGGGCCGGATGCCATTCCGCTGAAAAGCGTCTCCGTCGACGTGACGAACTGGACCGTTCGGATCGAGGCGGACGCGAAGGATTCCACCGGCAGCCCGATCCACATCTCGGCCGAGGGGCGTCTCGACGACATTGGTGCTTACCATCGCACGATCCGCGGTTCCTGGAGTCAGGGCGCGGTGAGCGGGGATTTCCGGCTCACAAGGGACTAAGGACGAGTGAGAATGAGGTGTCGCGAATGACGGTTCCTGAATTCCGGCCGGC
>CAZXCO010000587.1:0-22141 GCA_964639095.1 uncultured Solibacteraceae bacterium | reverse complement strand
AAACGCGGCGTTCTGAAGCCGGGCAAGGAACTGATCGAACCCACGAGCGGGAATACCGGCATCGCTCTTGCCTTCGTGGCCGCGGCGCGCGGATATCCGGTGACCTTGACCATGCCGGAGACCATGTCGCTCGAGCGCCGGAAGGTGCTGGCTGCGTTCGGCGCGAAGCTGGTGCTGACCGAGGGTTCACGGGGCATGGCCGGGTCGATCACGAAAGCGCAGGAGATCGTGCAATCGGATCCGGATCGTTTCGTTCTGTTACAGCAGTTTGACAATCCGGCAAATCCAGATATCCACTTCCGGACAACCGGACCGGAGATCTGGAACGACACCGGCGGTCAGGTCGACGTGCTGGTCTCCGGCGTCGGAACGGGCGGTACCATCACCGGGGTGTCCCGCTACATCAAAAACGAAAAAGGGAAAAAGATCGTGTCCGTTGCGGTGGAGCCTCTGGCGAGTCCTGTGATCAGTCAGACGCTCGCGGGCCAGCCGCTGAAACCGGGTCCGCACAAGATCCAGGGGCTCGGTGCGGGATTCATTCCGCGAAATCTGGACTTGAGCGTGATCGATCGTGTCGAACTGGTTACAAACGAAGAGTCGATCGAAATGGCGCGGCGCCTGGCGCGGGAGGAGGGTCTGCTGAGTGGAATCTCCTGCGGCGCAGCGGTTGCGGCCGCCGTCCGGATTGCCCGCGAAGAAGAGTTCCGCGGCAAGACCATCGTGGTCATTCTGCCGGATTCCGGTGAGCGGTATCTCAGCAGCGTTCTGTTTGAGGGTTTGTTCGAGAATTGATATTTTTTTTATCGGCCCCGTAACCATGACGGCGAGAGCGTCGTCTTGATATGCAAATCCCCGTTACGACAAGCGGGCGCATACACCCCTATCACCCAAATATGCGCCCGCGCCTCTTTTTCCGGCGCCTTCTGGTTTGCTTTTTCGGTACTCTCCCTCTCCTCGCACAGGAAGCCGTTCTTCTCACCAACAATGGTCAGCCGATGCATGTTGCCTACAACTGTAATGAAGAGGATCTCGACTGGGCAGGAATGTCGTGTACCGAAGACGAGCCCTGCCCCATTTATCTCGAGCTGACTTCAGCCGCATCGAATGGAAAGAAGATCGTTGCGGCGGGGAATCTGCACAGCGAATCCGCAACGCTTTCTTCGGTTCTGCTGTTGAGCGACGATTCCGGCGCGACATGGAAGGAACCAGCCGCGCGTATCCGGGGCGGCGCACTCGAGCAGGTGCAGTTCTTTAATCCGCAGACGGGCTGGGCGGCGGGTGAAACGCTGTATCCTCTTCCACGCGATCCATTCCTGCTCCTGACAACCGATGGAGGCGCCTCCTGGCGGCAGACCGCGGTGGGCGAAGATGGGGCCCCCGGCTCGATTCAACGTTTCTGGTTCGATTCCACGCGGCATGGCGAATTGATCGTCGACGCCGGCAAATCGTCCGAAGGCGGGCGTTACTGGTCGTTCGAATCGGAAACGGGCGGCGACACCTGGACGCTCCATGGCAAGAGTGACCAGTTGCCCGCACTCCGGGATGCTCCTCGTTCAGCCGAAGACACTGGCTGGCGGGCCCGGCCGTCAGAGGACGGCAAGGCGTTCCAGATCGAGCAGCGTGACGGCGATCAATGGAAAACGGCCGCTTCGTTTCTCGTGGAAGCCGCGATCTGCCGCAGCCAGGCCGCGGTCCTGAAGGAGCCTGAGCCGGCGGCCGGCGCCCTGCCCGTTCCTGCCGCCACCCCTGCGACCACGCCCACCGCCGCGCGGCCGAAAAGGCCGTAGGCCGATCGGTATGCGGCGAACGAAATCGCATTCCGTCGATCTCGAAATCTTCCGCAATCTGTTCGTGTCGATTGCCGAAGAGATGGGCGTTGTTCTGCGCAAGACCGCCTTCAGCGCCAACATCAAGGAGCGCCGCGATTACTCCTGCGCGGTTTACGACCGCCACGGGGAAACCGTTGCGATGGGCGATCACATGCCAGTCCATCTGGGCGCCATGCCGCTGTCGGTGCGGCATGCGCTGGCGGCGTTCCACCTCGGTCCCGGTGATGTGGCCATTGTCAATGACCCCTTCCGCGGCGGGACGCATCTCCCCGACATCACCGCTGTATCCGGCGTGTTCACAGGAAAGGGCCAAGCGGCCGATTTCTATGTCGCCTCGCGCGCGCATCACGCCGATGTCGGCGGCATGAGCCCGGGTTCGATGCCTCTGGCGCGCGAGATCTATCAGGAAGGGATTCGCATCCCGCCGGTGCTTCTGATGAAGGGCGGCTTCGTTCAGCGCGATGTGATGCAACTGATCCTCGCCAATGTGCGCACGCCGGAAGAACGTGAAGGCGATCTGCTGGCGCAGGTAATGTCGAACCGGCGCGGCGAAAGCCGTCTGCTCGAAATCACGTCACGCTACGGCCTCGCCCGTGTGCGCCGGAGCGCGCGGGACCTGCAGGATTACAGCGAACGAGTCACGCGGGCAATGCTTCGCGGCATTCCCGCCGGCGAATACCGGTTTCAGGATTTCCTCGACGACGACGGCGTGAGCGGCGTGCCCGTGCGCATCGTAGTGACTCTTTCGATCGGTCACGGGGAAGCGATCATCGACTTCACTGGATCGAGCCCTCAGGTGGACGGGTCCGTCAACGCCAACTATGCGATTGCCGTGTCCGCGGCGATGTACTGCTTTCGCTGCCTGATGGAAGCGGACGTCCCCTATAACGCGGGGCTGCTGCGGCCGATCCATGTGATCGCGCCCGATCGCAGCGTGGTTCACGCGGGCCTGCCGGCGGCCATGGCGGCAGGCAACGTCGAAACGTCGCAGCGTATCACCGACGTGATTCTCGGGGCGCTCGCACAGGCTTTGCCAAGGCGGATTCCGGCGGCGAGTTCCGGCACCATGAGCAATCTCAGCTTCGGCGGCCGGGATACGCGCCGCGGCGGCGCTTTTGCGTATTACGAGACGATCGCGGGTGGCATGGGAGCGTCGCCGCGGGGGCCGGGCCGTTCGGCCACCCATACGCACATGACGAACAGTTGGAACACGCCGATCGAAGCCTTCGAGCATCAGTTTCCGGTGCGCGTGCGGGCCTATCGAATCCGCGCCGGCTCCGGCGGAAAAGGGCTGCACGCGGGCGGGGACGGGATCGTACGCGAGCTGGAGTTTCTGGCTGAGGCGGACGTCACGATCCTTGCCGACCGCCACAAACGCGGGCCCTGGGGACTGCAGGGAGGCGCGGACGGCGCACCGGGCGCCTGCTTCCTGGGCGGAAAACCGCTTCCGTCAAAGGTGCGTTTCACAGTCCGGCTCGGGGAAACACTGCGCATCGAGACACCGGGCGGGGGCGGCTGGGGAGCGCCGGAGGCGTCCACTTGAAGCCGTCGCGGGAGATCAGCGCAAATGCCCGGGCGTCCCGCGCAGCTTCCACTGCGGTTCGTCTCTCAGCTTCGCGTTGAGATCTTCGAGTGAGCCGAAAAATCCCACGAAGGAATTTTCGAGAGATGCCGGCCGCCGCCGTGTCTGCAGGAAATCGCGGCGGCGGAACTGATCGGTGCGCGCTACCACGGCGATTCCCATGGGGCGGTACTCGTGCGTTCCCTGTGCCCACGCCAGCCCGGCGGCTGGATCGATCCACAGTGCGAATCCCATCGAGACCAGTACATCATGCCGCGCACGGGATATAATCCTGACGCATGCGCCAGAGCGTCACCGCCGGCGTCTTCCCTCCCGAAATGACCTTCGAGGACCAGTGCCGTCTGGCCGCGGGCCTCGGATGCGCGGGATTCGATCTCGTCCCTCTGCGGAACTGGCCGGTGTTGAAGCGGTACGGTCTCGTACCGTCGATGGCGCCGCCCGAGGCGAGCGGCATTTCGATCGCGAACGGAATCAATGCCAGAGAGAGCCACGCGCGGATCGAGAGGGCCGTGCGCGCGGCGATCGACCAGTGCGCTGCCGCCGGCTGTCCCAATCTGATTACGCTCTCCGGCAACCGCCGCGGAATGTCCGACGAAGAAGGGGCCGAAAATTGTGCTGCATTCCTGAATCGCGTAAAGGCGCAGGCCGAGGACCGGAGCATCACCATCTGCATGGAACTTCTCAACAGCACAGTCAACCACAAGGACTATATGTGCGACCACACCGCCTGGGGAGTGGGGGTCGTCAAACGTGTGAATTCGCCGCGGGTGAAATTGCTGTATGACATTTACCACATGCAGATCATGGAAGGCGATATCTGCCGCACGATCCGGGAAAACATCCAGTGGATCGCACATTTTCACACCGGCGGCGTTCCGGGAAGGCACGAGATCGACGATACGCAGGAGCTCAACTATCGTTTTGTGGCGAAGATCATCGGGGATCTGGGGTTCACCGGATATATTGCTCACGAATACCGGCCCGCGCCGGGCCGCGATGCGCGCGCCAGTCTCCGGCGGGCCATCGAAATTATGACGGTACAGCCGAACGGTGCACAATAGGGAAATGCCGACGGAAAAAGAACTGCTCGAGCGCATCCGGCAGCTGGAGGAGCAGAACAGCATGCTGCAGGACAAGCTCGACATGATCTATGCGATTCTTGCGCCGGACTACGAGGATGACGAAGAAGGTCCGGACGAGAGCGACACCGCGCGGTTCGTCCAGATCGAGGGATTCAGCCCGAACAAGAAGCTCGACTGAGACTTTTCCTTCACACGCGGCGACGCAGAAATTCGATCAGTCGATCCGCTTTTTGCGCCGCAGGTACCATCCGGCCAGCGCGATGGCCGCGGCAACCCCGGCGGCGACCAGGGCGCCGCGATGGAATCGCTGGACGAAACGCTCCCATTCCTGGCCCAGATAGTAGCCGATGGAAACGAAACAGATCACCCAGATCACGCCGCCCGGCCAGGCGTAGAGCACGAATGTGCGGAGTTTGAGTTTGCTTGCTCCAGCGGTGAGCGCCGTGAAGTGGCGGACCCCTGCGATGAAGTACCCGAAAAACAGCGTCCATTTCCCGTAACGCCGGAACCAGCTCTCGACCTCCGGCAGATGCCGGGTGAGCCGATTCAGAGGCCTGAAACGCTCAAGTAAATAAATCGCGCCGGTGCGGCCGAGCGTGTAGCTGACCGTGATGCCGCAGAGGCTGCCTGCGACACCCGACAGAATGGTTGCGGTGAGCTCGAGCTGGCCCCGATGTACCGCGATGCCCGCGAGCACGAGGATGGTCTCATCGGGAATGAGCGGGCCCACGATGCCCAGCATCAGGAACGCGAAGATGGCGAAGTATCCGTAGTGCGCGAGAAAGAAATCAATATGTTCCACGCGCCGGTCAGCCAGGGCCCTCGAGTTCGGCGTGAATGGCGGCGAGCGCGGCGGTCGGATCCGCGGATCGCGTAACCTGCCGGCCGATAACGACATAATCGGCGCCGTCGAGCACAGCCTCGCGGGGGGTCGCCACGCGCTTCTGATCGCCGGCCGAAGCGCCCCGCGATCGCACCCCCGGCGTCACCAGGATTGCAGACGGCCCCGCGAGCGCCCGGATCGCGCGTGCTTCGAGCGGCGAGGCCACAATACCATCCACTCCCGACTGCATGGCGAGACGAACGCGCCGGCTGACCAGGTCTCCCGCGGAGCAATCGTAACCGAGTTCCCGGATGTCGTTCTCGTCAAAACTGGTCAGAACGGTGATCGCGAGCAGCTTCATGCGGGAATCTCCCCGGCCTTCAACCGCCGCCCGCATCACCTGACCGACGCCATGGACGGTAAGAAATTCGGCTCCCGACCGGGCTGCCACCGCAACCGCTCGTTTCACCGTTTCTCCGATGTCGTAATACTTCATATCGAGGAACACGCGCTTGCCCCGGTCGATGAGGCTCCGGACGTAATCCATGCCGGCCGCGGCGTACAGTTCCATCCCGACCTTATAGAAACCGGCGGAAGCGCCGAGGGACTTCACCAGCCGGTCGGCCTCGCCGGCCGAATCGAAATCGAGAGCGATGATGACGGGATCGTGAGTCATAAAACCGGTCATGGAAACCGGATCGGCCCATTATCTCGCGAACGCCTTCGTTACAAGTCCGTTACCTCGCGATGTCGCCGGGGCTCACCGTTTTCCGAATTCAAGGAAAGGCCTGAGGCGCAGCTCTTTTGCGCCGCGACCAGTTCGTCTACAATCAGAGAGCCTCTTGAAAGCGACCCATGCAGGTTGAGCCGAGCAGCATCGCGGGCGTGGAACTGCTGGGGCCCTGCTGCGCGGAATTCAAAGAAGCCCTTGCGGGTCTGCTGGGCGGCGAACCGGGCGCCATCCTGACGCCGGCGTTGCCGTACTCCGTCATCGTAAAAAACAAACGTTCACGGGCCATCGCGCTGCTGGGTGTCCGTTTCGATATGATCTCGCCGCAGGGGAAAACGTATTCGGTGGTCCACTATGCGGACACCCTTCGCCATCCGGAGAAGGGCAATCTCCCGCCGGGCGCGATGCGATTCATCTGCGCGGAGCCGCGTTATACCGACCTGGTCCTGCGGCGCGAAAGTACAATCGATCCGCGCGGCCCCATGAACCTGAACAACCTGCGCACCGTTCTTCAAGTTCGCGCCACGCTCGATTGCGCGGCATTCGATGATGGCGAGTTCGCCGGACCGGATTCGCTGAACGCTTTCGACCGGTTCGAGACGGAGCGCCGCGCCGAGGCTGCGTTCGTCGAAGAAGTACTGCAGCCGGACTGCGCAATCGAAGAACTGTTGCGCCAGGTGCTGGACACTCCCGCCAGGCAGTCGCAGGACCCGGCGCAGGCGGCGAGGCGCGTTCTTGCGAAACGCCTTCAGGAAGGCTTCACGGAAGGCGGCGCGGCGGAGGCCGCCGCGCGTGCGCGCAATCACCGTCGCAGAATCCCGCTCTGGCGCCCCCTCGCCGCCGTCCCCTCCGAGTTGCGCTAAACTCATCCGGATATACGCCTATGGGCACGCCAAGCGCCGCCAGACCGGCCACAACAGCACCTGCCGCTCCCGGCGGATCAACAGGAACGAAGGTGCTTCTTTTCGCGATTGCTTTAGCGGTGGGCCTCGGGCTCATCGTTCTGCCCACGCCGCACGGGCTCTCGCGGGTCGCTCAGATCGTCCTGGGGATCACCGCGTTCACCGTGGTGCTCTGGGCCTCTCAGATCGTCAACAACGGTATCGCCTCGATCCTCATGATGGGACTGCTCATGCTTGCGGGAGTGAGGGTCCCGCTGGTCCTGAGCGGGTTCGGCGGCGGCGCCTTCTGGGTCCTGCTGACGGTTCTTTTCTACGGCTTCGCGATGAAGAAAACGGGCCTTGCCGAGCGGATTTCCTACTACATCCTCTCTCTCTTCCCCAGCAGTTACGGCGGAATCCTGACTTCGTTTTTTGTCATCGGTTTCGTTCTGGCGCTGGGGATTCCGTCGATGACCGTCCGGACCGCCATCATGGTTCCGATCGCGTGGGCTCTCGTGCAAACACTGGGTCTGGAGAAAAAGAGCCACGGCTCCGCGCTGATCATGCTGACCACGGTCGAAATGGCGGTCATTCCGGGCGTCGCATTTCTTTACGGTTCCTTGTCGGGGCCGGTAGTCGCCGCCTCTTTCGAAGCAAAGCACCTGCCGCTCACGTGGCTCGGTTACGCCCAGGCCCTGACTCTCCCGAGCCTGTTTCTCTGTATTCTGATCCTGGTCATCAATCCGATTGTGCTCAGGCCCGAGGCGCCGCTGACCGCGACCCCCACATTCGCCCGCGACCGGCTGCGGGAACTCGGTTCCTTCAAACGCCCCGAGGCCATTACCGCTCTCGTGGTGATTGCTTCCATCGTGTTCTGGACCACCGATTCCTATCACCACCTGCCCAGCTTTCTGATCGGCATGCTGGCTCTGGCGGTCTTCGGTTTTGCCGGAATCATCCGGGACAGCGACATCTCGACCGGCGTATCCTGGCCGCTGCTGCTGTTTATCGGAGGAATCTTCGGCCTTGCCAACGTGATTCAGGAGTACAGGGTCACCGACTGGATCGCCGGGTACTTCGTGCCCATCGTCAATCACCTCACCTGGAGCGTGGCGCTCCTGACCATCGTGATCGCGATCGCCATGTATGCCCTGCGCTTTCTCGACCCCTCCAGCTTCATCGCCATATCAGTGCTGTTTTTGTCCGTGGTCGATGTGACCAGCGCTGCCGGAATTCCACCCATTGTCCTGATGGCCCCGATCATCGTTGCGTCGGTGCCGTTCTGGCTCCTGTATCAGAACTTCTGGCTGGCCATGGGCGACGGTCTGACGAATAACGAAGCGTTTACAGCCGGACAACGTATTCGTCTCGCGAATACTTATGCGGTTGCGGTGCTGATTACGATGGCCGTCGGCTCCATTTACTGGAAAATCATCGGTCTTATCTGATATTCCAATTTTGACGCCATTTTGCCGATCGGCTTCTGTCCGCCGCGGCTAAACTGTAGGTCATGGGTGTTAAGGCCGACCGGGGGAAAAAGTACCCCGAAAGCAACGGCTTGGCGGGTGAGGCGTATGTAACGGTACGCGAGCGGATCCTTCGCGGAGAGCTCGCACTCGGCCAGGTCATTTCGCGACGCAAAGTAGCGGCAGAACTGGGAATGAGTTTATTGCCCGTTTCCGAAGCGCTTTTGCGCCTGGAACACGAGGGGCTGCTGGAAAGCAGACCGCGCGCCGGAACGCGCGTCCGCGTGCCGACGCGTGCGGACGTGATGGGGCACTATATCGTCCGGGAAGCTCTCGAATCGCAGGCCGCGATGCTCTTTTCGACGCAGGCCACGCGCGAGGAACGCTCGGAACTGATCAAGCTGGCGATCCGTGTGGATACTCTGGCTGTTCACTCCGAGGGCACCCGCTCCATCTATCCGGGGCTGCATGAAAAGCTCCACCGGCGTATCGCCGAGTGCGGGCGTTGCGCGGCCCTGACCGACGCAATCGGCAGGACATCGGCGCTCGCGGCAACATGGCTTTGCGCGATGCGCGATCCCTCGCCCGGCAATCCTCCGTCTCACCACGAGAACCTCATGAGGGTGCTGGTGGGCGACGATCCGGCGGCCGCCGCCGAAGTCATGCGAGTGCATATCCGGTCGGGCATGGCCAACGCGCTGCGGCGCCTGGAGCCCTACTTCGAACTGCAGAAGACCCATTCGCAGACCTATTCGCGGGCTCCGATGAAGCCTCTCCCGATCGACGCCCTTCTGGCGGAACCGGCAACAGCCGGCGAAGCGGCCTCCGTCTGAGGTTCCGGCTGGCCGCCTCCCGCGTGGCCGCAAAAACTAGGGCAGGGCGATTCCCGGTTTCGAAAGATCCGCGAGCTTCGTGGTGTTTTCCATGTTGCCGAAGTCGCGCGGGTGCTGCCGGTTATGTGTCGTCCGGGGAACGTCGGTGGTCACGAAATCGATCAGCTCCCCGGCTGTCACGAAGCCATCGTGGTCGCTGTCGGCCGCTCCTTCCAGACCCTGCAGCACGGACCAGGTAAAGGCTCCGTGGCCGCCGCCGAAGTCCGGCCCCTCGATCGAAAGCTCCTTCGGACGCGCGGCCATCAGGCCCAGCATTTCACCCGGTGCCTCGCCGATCTGCGCCACAATGCCTCCGAGCGCCGTGGTCTTCTGGCCCGCAATGGTCGCCGCCCGGCAAACGTCCGCCAGCAGAATGACATGGCCGACTTTCAGCAGGGCCTGTTCCACCATCGAATGCAACTCCGCCATCGCCAGCGCCGTCCCGGCAAGGTTGCCCGGGTCGCTGTCATATGTCAGGATGTATGCCCCGCCAGCGTCGACGGTCCCATGCCCGGCGATCAGGATGAATACGGTATCGTCCTTGCCCGGCCGTTGCTTCAGAAACGTTTCGAGCCCGCTCCTGACCGCCGCGGTGGTTGCCTGCTCATTCGTGAGGACCAGCATCCGGTCCGGAGGAACGCCGCCCCCGCGCGGACTTGCGAGGTGAGCACTCAGGGCTTTCGCATCCGCGTCCGGATACTGCAGCCATAAATCCTGGGACAGTTTCTGATATTTCGAAATCCCCACGACCAGCGCATAGGTCTTTGCACCAGGCGGCGCTTCGGCTGCGCGCAGAGGGAAGAGGGCGGAAATCGTCAGAACGAGAGCCGCCGGCGCCAGGGCATGCAGGATCGTGAGATTCATTACCCATTCCATGCTACCGGATTTTGCCGGGCCGATTGAGGCTAAACCCTGTAGTCTCCGCTCCATTCTGCCGATAAGACCTGCAGGTGATCCAACTCTTTCACAGTCCGGATGGCAGCCACGTGGCATGGATTATCGCGGTTGCGTCGCTCCTGGCCGCCTTTGCCTCGATTTCCGTCTGGCTGACGGCCCGTCGGCGCCTCTGGGAGAGTTTTGAGGAAATCGAAAATCTCTCCAGCGCCGCACGCGTCGTGGAAGAAGAACGCCGGATGCTCGAGTTGATCGCCAAAGGAGCCGGGCTGCAGGAGGTTCTGAATACTCTCACGCTTGCAATCGAACGCCTCGTGCCCGGATGCCTGTGCACGGTGATGCTGCTCGATGAAGAGTCCCGGCAATTCCTGTCGATTGCTTCCGGTCCGAGCCTTCCGGATGCTTATCTGCAGGCTCTTCGCCACATCGGGATCGGCCCGGAGGCGGGCGCGTGCGGTTCGGCGGCCTTCCGGAATGAAACCGTGGTCGTCGAAGACATTGCGCGGGATCCCCGATTTGCGAAGGCAAGGGATTTGATTCTGGGCTACGGGCTGCGATCCTGCTGGAGCGAGCCCATCCGGGATTCCGGCGGAGCCGTGCTGGGAACGTTCGCCATGTACCACCGCCATCCGGCTGCGCCGCGCATCGATGAGATGCGGAAGGCGCGCGCCGCCGCGCAACTGGCCGGCAACGCGATCGAACGAATACGCGCCGGAAAAGCCCTGAGCAGAGCCCGCCGGCGCCTCAATCTGGCGGAGCGGGTGGCGCGATTCGGCGTCTGGGAAACAAATTTCGACGCTGCGACGATGACGATTTCGGAAGGCGCCGCTGCAATCCTGGAAGTCCCTCCGGACAAGCTGAAGCTGACGGTCGCGGAGTTCGAAGCTATGATCCATCCGGACGATCTCGGCGCCTTGCAGGCGGCCTGGAATCCAGTGAATGCGCACGAGGAGACGGTACAGAACGAATTCCGTCTGGCGCTCCCCAGCGGTTTGATCCGGTGGATCCGAAGTCTGGGCCGCTTCGAAGGCGACAGCGGCCGGGGCCTGCGCGCAATCGGCGCCCTCATCGATGTCACCGAAGAAAAGAAGCTGCTCGCGCAGTCTCAGGAGGAGCGCGCCGCGGCCGAAAGCTCCGCGCGCGATGCCCGCACCGCCGAGAGGCTGTTGCAGGACCGGAAAGCGATCCTGGAACTGGTCGCGAAAGACCGGCCTCTCGATCAGATCGTGCTGATGATGGCGGAGGCGATCGGCAGCCATATAGCCGGTTCCCTGTGCTCGATTCAGGTCGATCTGAGCAGCGGCTCCCGCCTCGCCGCCTCCCCGGGCTTCCCTGAGCCGCTCGCGGACCTATTCAGCCAACTGCCGCTTGCATCCATCCGCCTGACGAGCCGGGCCGAGCCGATCGCGAATTTCTCGGCGGAGCCGGCATGGCGCGAGTTCGTTGAGAGCGCGGGGGCCCTGCCGTTTCAACACTACCGCGCCGTGCCGGTGCTGCGTCAGGCGCGCACGGCCGGCATCATTGCGTCTTTCCTCGGCCTGGGCATGGCCGACGACCCGGCCGGGGAAAAGCTGCTGGAATCGTGGGGCCAGGTCGCCAGCCTGGCGGCGGAACGGCGCGGGTTTTACGAACAGCTCTCGTTCCGCGCGCGGCACGACCCGCTGACGGGGCTGCTGAACCGCGCGGCGCTTTATGACCGGCTCGGAGAGGAGATCGGGAAGAGCGCCGCTGCGGGCCATGTTCTCGCGATCCTCTACCTCGATCTCGATCATTTCAAGGAAATCAACGACCAGCACGGGCACGCGGCGGGCGACAGAGTGCTCCAGTGCGTCGCGCGCAACATTCGCGAAAATCTGCGCCGGGGCGATTTTGCGGCGCGCATCGGGGGCGACGAATTCGTCGTGATTTTGCCGGGCGTAAGCGGCAGTAGCGAAGCCAGATGCGTGGGCGATCTCGTGGTCGACCGTATCATGCGGGTCGATTCCGCCGATGACGTTCCAGCACGCGCCGGCGCGAGCTGCGGCATCGCCGTCTACCCTGACGACGGGCTCCACGCCGACGCGCTGCTGACGGCCGCGGATGCAGATATGTACCGGACGAAGCTGCGGCGGCGCGGCTTCGGGACCCGGCCGCCTGTCCCCATTTCGGATGGCGCGACCGCCGAACTGGCCGGGCGCCGCATCTCAGAACGCATCGGGTGACTTTATTTTTTTGTTCGCCCGCGCTTCCACGGGAGCAGAGCCACGCTCGCGCTGGCCGGGACGCCACGTACGACCGTCCCGGCTGGCAGCTCCTGCGGCTTTCTCAACAGGAAGGGGTGCGCTTACTGCTTTTTGAAATCGTGCAGCCAGAGCAGAGGCTCAATGCTGCCGTCCGGCAGTTCCGCGGTGATGCGGAAGGATGCACCCTCGGGCGCCCGCAGGGGCCAGAGGCCGTCGAGCCGGACCGCGCTCGCCAGCTTCCTGTCGCCGCTGACCGCGATCTCCTTCGGGGAATGCACGGGCGCGGCGGCTGGAGGGAACTTCCGTGGAGCGGGGAGGTTCTTTGGATCGCCTTCCGGGGCCCCTCCTTCCTCCCAATCGACGATCAGTTCCAGTTGCTCCTCGGTAAGGCCACGATCGTCACGAAAATCCCCGAACCCTTTCACCGCGCCCCATGGCGGCATGCGCCGATGGAGCACTTCATCGCCGATCGCTTTTGCCCACGGCCGGGCGTCCTTGTAGGTGGCGAGCGAAAAGGCCGTCCCGCCCGGGCGATGGCAGGAAATGCAGTGGCTGTTGAACAGCCGGATAATTTCCCGGTCGAAGGTGACCTTCGTCGTAATGATGTCGTGTCCGAACGCCAGCGAACCGGCGGCCAGCACGAGAACACACTGCCTGATGAGCACCGCAGTAAGATCCTATCGCAACAATCCGGGTTTGCGCCCGCGGCCGCGCCGATGCGGACGTGCTAATACTGGCTCGATGCCCGTCCGTCAGGGGAACTTGTCCGCCATCTCGATTCGCGATGTGACCAAGATCTACCAGGGGGGCGTCGAGGCTCTGCGCGGGGTGTCCCTCGAATGCCCAGTCGGCCGGGTGACCGCGCTTCTCGGGCGCAGCGGATGCGGGAAGACCACTCTCCTGAACCTCTGCGGCGCGATGGATTTCCCCACCACGGGCGAGGTGCTGGTGGACGGCCAGGTAACCTCAAAGCTCGGCGATGCAGGCCTCACTGCCTTGCGGCGCACGAAAATCGGCTTCGTTTTCCAGTTCTTTCAGTTGCTGCCATCGCTGACGGCGCTCGAAAACGTCGAACTGCCGCTGCTGCTCTCGGGCGCGAAAAATACAGGATCCGCGGCCCGGGAACGCCTGCGCTGGGTGGGCCTGGAGGACAAGCTGGATGCGCTGCCATATCAGCTTTCGGGCGGGCAGATGCAGCGCGTCGCCATCGCCCGCGCTCTCGTGCATGATCCCACGGTTCTCATTGCAGACGAGCCCACGGGAAATCTCGACAACGCAAGCGGCGACATCATATTGAAGCTCATCCGCCGCGCCGCCGACGAGTTCGGAGCGGCCGTCCTGATGGCGACTCACAGCAGTGAGGCCGCGGCCATTGCGGACGTGCGAGTCCGGATGGGCGATGGCCGCATCGAAAGCGTGTCCTCTTGAAACTCTTCCGGCAGCTCATTCTCCGGCCGCTCCGGCGCGACCGGACGCGCACTGTTCTGACGCTGGTTTCCATTGCGTTGGGCGTCGCGGTCGTCATCGCGATCGAACTGGCGGGCGACGCGGCCACAGGATCGTTTGAATCCTCGCTCACGACGCTGGTCGGCAAGGTCGATTATGAGATCGACGCCAACGGCGGGGTCGATGAAGCGTACTTCGCAAAACTCGCGGCGCTTCCCGTCAACGCGCGGTTCTCGCCGATGATCGAGGAACCCGTGGTCATTGAAGGAAGCGGGTCCACGACGCTCTACGGAATCGACCTGATTGCGGCCGGTGGCGGACGCGCGCAGGACGGCGGAAGCGCGCAGGACTTCGATGCCCGAAAATTCGAAGACTCCGCCGTCATTTCGGACGATCTCGCCACGCGCCTCCATCTGTTCAAGGGCGGGGGGATCGATCTGAAGGGCCGGGACAGAACGGCGCATTTCGTCATCCGCGCGATCGTTCCGAACCAGCGTTCCGAGTGGGTCGGTGTGGATATTGCGGCCGCTCAGCAACTGCTCGATATGTATGGCAGGCTCGACCGCATCGAAGTCTTTCTCGCGCCGGGCGAGAACGCGGCGAACGTGGAGAGCCTCATCAGAACCGCAATTCCGCCGTCCTGGGACCTGCGGGCGCCCGGCGCCCGCAGCGAAGAAAACCGGCGCATGCTGCGGGCCTTCCGCTGGAATCTGCGCATTCTCAGCTATATCTCGCTTCTGGTCGGCGCATTTCTGATCTACAACACGATTGCGGTCAGCGTGGTGAGGAGACGTACGGAAATCGGCGTGCTCCGCGCGCTGGGAACCAGTTCCCGGGGCGTTTTGCTGGTCTTTCTCGGCGAGGCCGCCATGCTGGGCATCGTTGGCTCGGCGCTGGGACTCGTGTTCGGCCGGTTGCTTGCCGCGGGTCTGCTCGGCATGATCTCCGACACCGTGAATGCGCTTTTCACCACCAGCACGCCCGGTCCGGTTGCGCTTTCGCCCGCATCCGTTCTGGCTGGAATGGTAACGGGAACGGGTGTCGCCCTGCTGTCCGCGCTCATCCCGGCGCGCGAAGCCGCCCGGGTCGCGCCGGCCGAGGCGATGCGCCGCTCGGTGGTCGAGCACGAGACGCGCCTTCATGTCCGCCGGGATCTCGTTCTGGCCGCCGGAATGGCAGTTATCGCCGTCGCCCTGTGCCAGTTCGGGCCGATCGGCGGGCGCCCGATCTTTGGCTATGCGTCAACGCTCTTTGCCGTCGCTGCCACCGCGATGGTGTCTCCCGGATTCGTAACGGGCATGGTACGGATTCTGCGCGGAACCCTGAAGCGGTTCGGCGGGGCGGAGGGTCTGGTGGCGGCGCGGAGCCTCGTTGCCTCGCTCGCCCGCACATCCGTCGTCGTTACCGCTCTCGCCACCGCGATTTCCATGATGATCAGTGTCGGCATTATGGTCGGAAGCTTTCGCGAAACCGTCGAGGTCTGGCTGGATAACCAGCTCAGGGCCGACATCTTCATGCGCGCCGACGGTCCGGCCACGGCGGATGTGTATCCTCCGATCTCCGCCGCCGTGCCTTCGATTGTGCGGCAGACGCCGGGAGTGGGCGAAGTCGATATTTTCCACGCCTTCGAGATTGAGTACCAGGGGACCCGCGCGACGCTCGGGGCCGGCAATATGGATATCGTGCGCCGCCGGCGTACTCTGCGCTTCCTCTCCGGAAACGCCAATGAAATTCTCAGCTCGCTGCCTGGCCGGGACCGCGCCATCGTGACGGAGCCATTCGCCCGCAAGCACCATGTCCGCAAGGGCGACGTTCTCGACATTCCCCTGGGCGCGCGCAACGTCGCGCTCACGGTGGCGGGCATCTACTACGACTATTCGAGCGACCGCGGCTTTGTGCTGATCGATCGCTCCACGCTCCTGAAGTATCTGCCCGATCAGCCCGCCACCAATATCGCCGTATACGTCCGGCAGGGCGCCGACGCGGCGAGAGTCCGGCAGGATCTCGAAACGCGCCTGGCTGATTTTCCACTGACCATCGCCCCGAATGAGGTTCTGCGGCGCGGCGCGATTCAGGTCTTCGACCGAACGTTCACAGTCACCTATGCGCTTGAGGCGGTGGCGATCGTCGTCGCCATGCTGGGCGCGGCGAACTCGCTGCTAGCATTGGTATTGGACCGCCGCCGGGAAATCGGACTCGTCCGGTATCTCGGGGCCGCCGCCGGGCAGGTGCGCCGGATGATTCTCGTGGAAGCCGGGCTGCTCGGGCTTCTGGCGGGAACGCTCGGAGCCGTCCTCGGGGTGGCGCTTTCGCTGGTCCTGATTTACGTTGTCAACAAGCAAAGCTTCGGCTGGACGATTCAGTTCCACCCCCCGGTCCTGCTGCTTGCGGGCGCGTTGCTGCTGGTGTGGGCCGTCACGGTCCTTGCCGGCGTTTACCCGGCGCGGTTTGCCGCGAGCCTCGAACCGATCGACGTCATTCACGAAGAATAAATGAGCCAGAACACCCGTAACATCGCCATCATTGCGCACGTGGACCACGGCAAGACCACGCTGGTCGACGCCATGCTTCGCCAGAGCGGCATTTTCGGCGCCCACGAGGAAGTCGCCGAGCGCGTCATGGATTCCAACGACCTCGAGCGCGAGCGCGGCATCACCATCCTCGCCAAGATCACCGGCGTGCGCTTTCGCGGCACGAAGATCAACATCGTGGATACGCCCGGCCACAGCGATTTCGGCGGCGAGGTCGAACGCGCGCTCAAGATCGTCGATGGCGTGATGTTGCTGGTGGAGGCCAGCGAAGGTCCTTTGCCGCAGACGCGCTACGTGCTGATGAAAGCGCTCGAGGCGCGGCTCAAACCCATCGTGGTCATCAACAAAATCGACCGGCCCGACGCCCGCGCGCAGGAGGTGCTGAACGAGGTTTACGATCTGTTCATCGACCTCGACGCGGGCGAAGACCAGCTCGATTTTCCCGTGCTCTATTCGAACGCGAAGACCGGCGTCGCGAAGACCTCTCTCGACGATCCTTCCGAGGATCTGCGGCCGCTGTTTGAAGCCATCATCGCCAGTATTCCTCCTCCCGCGGGCGATCCCGATGCGGTTCTGCAGGCTCTGGTCGCCAATCTCGACTACAGCGACTATCTTGGCCGGCTCGCCATCGGGCGCGTCTTTCAGGGCACGCTCCGCTATGGGGACGAGGTGGCCATCTGCCACCTGAACGGCACGATCCAGAAGACGAAGATCACCAAACTTTATTCCTTCGAGGGACTCAAGCGGGTCGACGAAACCATCGCACAGCCGGGCGATCTCATGGCCATCGCGGGCGTCGAGGGCATTACGATCGGCGAGACCATCACCAGCGCCGATGATCCCCACCCGATGCCGCCGATTCAGATCGACGAGCCGACCATCGGGATGACGTTCACCGTGAACACGTCGCCCTTCGCCGGGCGCGAGGGCCAGTTTGTCACCTCGCGCAATCTGAAGGAACGGCTGGAAAAAGAGCTTCTCACCAACGTCTCGATCCGAGTGGAATCAACCACGCCCGAGACCTTCAAGGTGATGGGACGCGGGGAACTGCAACTCGCGATTCTGATCGAGATGATGCGCCGCGAAGGCTACGAGCTGGCCGTCGGCAAGCCGGAAATTCTGACCCGCGTGATCGACGGCAAAACGATGGAGCCGGTCGAAATGCTGGTGATCGACTGCCCGGAGGCGTATATCGGCGTGGTGATCGAAAAGCTTGGCGGCCGCAAGGGAAAAATGAGCCGGATGGTGAATAACGGCTCGGGCCGTGTGCGGCTCGAATTCCATATTCCCTCGCGCGGGTTGATCGGCCTGCGCGGCGAGATTCTTACGGATACGCGCGGTACGGCGATTCTGAACTCGCTTTTTCACGGTTACATCGAATGGCAGGGAGAGATCCCGACGCGTCCCACCGGTTCGCTTGTAGCCGACCGCGCCGGCAAGGCTACCGGCAACGCCATTTTCAATCTGCAGGAACGCGGGGAGATCTTCGTCAGCCCCGGCACGGAAGTCTACGAAGGGATGATCGTGGGCGAGAACGCGCGCGCGAACGATCTCGATGTCAACATCGTGAAGGAGAAAAAGCTGACCAACATGCGTGCTTCGACCGCGGACGAGGCGATCCGCCTGGTGCCGCCGCGGCTGATGAATCTGGAGCAGGCGATCGAGTTCGTGCGCGAGGACGAAATGGTGGAAGTGACGCCGCAATCCATCCGCTTGAGGAAAAAGATCCTCAAGGCAAATCAGCGCTGAGGGAACCGCGCGTCCGTCCGTACCCCGGGCGCGCGGATGTTCCCGAACCGCCGGTCCCGCCCGCTCCTGCCATGCCCGGTGCTATTCTCACAGGCAGGTAGTTCCTGGATTCCCGGAAAGCGCTGTTGCTTGCAGGCGCCGGCGCTGCTCTCCTCTCCGCGCTCTACGCCGCCCCGCGGCCGTTCCGAGTTTACCCCAGCATGGAAGCGTATGACAGCGTGATGCTGCCGCCCGACTATCAGGAACAAACGGAATGGGTTTTCGCGCGGCTGATGTATCCGCAGAATCCCCGGGCCCGGTTTGGAGGCTATCGCCGTTTCGGCGGTGGGCGCGACTGGCGCGAGGGCGGCACGAGTTGGACTCAGGACTATCCCCGGGCCGACCGCCATTTCGTTCAGGCGCTCCGGCGTCTCAGCCGCATCCACGTGCGTTCCGTGGAACAGCCGGTCAACCTCGACGATGGCGACGATGCATTTAACTACCCCTGGATGATCGCTGGCGAGTTGGGCGACTGGAAACTGACGCCGTCGCAGGTCGTCCATCTGCGTGAATACCTTCTGCGGGGCGGCTCTCTGATGCTCGATGACTTCTGGGGAACCGATGAGTGGGACCGCTTCGTGGAGAGCATGCACGCCGTTTTCCCCGACCGTCCGATCGTGGAAATCGCCGACAGCGATCCGATCTTCCACGTGGTCTACGATCTGGACGACCGTTATCTGGTTCCGGGCGAGTGGGGCCTCGTGCAGGAATGCCTTTGCCGCAATGAAAGCCGCGGGGGCGGCATCCCGCATTGGCGCGGAATTTACGACGACCACGGCCGCGTTATGGTCGCCATGACCTTCAATAACGACATCGGCGACTCCTGGGAATGGGCGGACGATCCGAATTACCCGGAGAAATACTCCGCGCTCGGCATTCGTATCGGAGTCAATTACGTGATGTATGCCCTGACGCACTGATGCTTATGCGCCGCCGTGCTTTCGCAGTCGTGCTCGGAATCGCCGGCTTGAGCCTCTGCGGCATTGTGCTCGCGCAGAAGCCGTTCAAGGAGTACCCCGCGATCGAATACGACAACTTTCCGCTTCCGCCCGACTGGCGGCAGAAAACGGAATGGACCCGCGCCCGGCTGCGCTATCCCGATATTTACGGCTATCCCGATGTGGACCTGGTGCTGAATGACGGCCGCCCGTTTCCCGGCTACTGGACCATGGATTACCCGCGCTCCGACCGCCACCTGCTTCAGGGCGTGCGGCGGCTGACGAGGATCGAGACGAGATCGGTTGAGCAGGTGGTCAGTTTCGGCGACGACGATATGTACAACTTCCCCGCGATGTATGCGGTCGAAGTCGGACACTGGCGGCTGCGCGACGCCGACGCCAAACAACTGCGGGAATATCTGCTTCGCGGCGGCTTCCTGATGGTCGACGATTTTCACGGCAGCAGGGAATGGCAGGTCTTTGTCGAGAGCATGAACAAGGTGTTTCCGGACCGCCCGATCGTCGATATCCAGAACAGCGATCCGATTTTTCATGTTCTTTACGACATCAATGAAAGATTTCAGGTTCCGGGGTCGCAGTACTTTGAGACCGGCCTGACCTATGAGCAGGGCGAATCCGGCAAGATACCGCACTGGCGCGCGATCTATGACGACAAGGGGCGCATCATGGTCGCGATCTGCCACAACATGGATCTCGGCGATGCCTGGGAGCATTCGGATGAGGCCCGGTATGCCGAAAAGTGGGCCGGACTCGCTTACAAGATCGCGGTGAATTACTTCGTCTACGACCTGACGCACTGAAGCCCACGCGCTTCCCCCGGCGTTGCAATACTGGGGTGTGTCCTCGCCCCCAACAAACGCCGCACCCGGAACAAACACCGGCGCCGGTCCCGCTTCTGCTCCTGTCGCGCCGCGCATCGAACACCGCGAACTGCGCCACGGCGAATGGATCGACGATGACTATTTCTGGCTGCGGGAGAAATCGAATCCCGAGGTCGTCCGCTACCTCGAAGCCGAGAACGCCTGGACCGAGGCTTCCACAGCCGGCCTGAAGGACTTCACGGGCGCTCTCTATGGGGAGATGCTCGCGCGCATCAAGCAGACTGATCTCAGCGTGCCGGTGCGCCGCGGAGAATATCTCTATTGCACCCGGACGCAGGAAGGCCAGCAGTACCCCATCCACTGCCGGCGGCGGGGCAGCATGGAGGCGACCGAGGAAATTCTGCTCGATCTCAATGAACTGGCCGCCGGCAGGACCTACATCGGGCTCGGCGCTTTTGTCCTCAGCGACGATCAGAATCTTCTTGCCTGCACTCTCGACTACACCGGCTTTCGCCAGTACACGCTTCAGGTCCGGGATTTGCGCAGCGGGCTCGCCCTGCCCGATACAGCCGAGCGCGTGACCTCGGTCAGTTGGGCGGCCGACAACAAGACGCTCTTCTTTACGACTGAAGACGAGACGACGAAGCGCAGCGACACGTTGTGGCGTCACGTTCTCGGGCAGGCGCAATTCGAGCGCCTCTACGAAGAAGACGACGAACTTTTCGACATCGGCGTCGGCAAAACGCGCGACAAATCGTATCTGATTCTCGAGATCGAAGCGACCGACACCACCGAGATTCGTTACCTGCGTGCGTCCCGGCCCGAAGGCAGC
The DNA here is from genome assembly GCA_964639095.1 of uncultured Solibacteraceae bacterium. Lineage (GTDB taxonomy): Bacteria > Acidobacteriota > Terriglobia > Bryobacterales > Bryobacteraceae > BOG-234. The sequence goes on along the minus strand of CAZXCO010000587.1, from coordinate 1,383 downwards.
TTCACCGTACTGATTCCGCGCGAGCGAAAACACCGCTACTACCTGGATCACCGCGAAGGACTCTTCTATATCCGGACGAACCGGTTCGGCCGCGATTTCGCGGTGGTTACCGCGCCCGCGGCTGATCCCGCTCCCGCGAACTGGAACGTCTTCGTCGCCCATCGCGAAGGCATCCGGATCGAAGAGATCGATCTGTTCCGCGACTTTGCCGTTTCCGTCGAGAAAACCGAGGCGCTGAACCATCTGCGCATCCACCATTTCGGAACCGGAGCCTGGGACGAGATCGCATTTCCCGAGCCCGTGTATTCCGTGTTTCCGGCGGGAACGCCCGATTACGATTCGCCGCTCTATCGGTACAGCTACCAGAGCATGGTGACGCCGCCCACCGTCTTCGATTACGATGCGCGCACGGGCCAGTCGATTTTATTGAAGCAGCAGGAAGTGCTTGGGGGATACGATCCGGGCCAATACGCGAGCGAGCGCCTCTGGGCCACCGCCCGGGACGGCGCTCGCATTCCGCTCTCGATCGTCTACAGAAGAGGGTTGAAGCGCGATGGGACCGCGCCGCTGCTGCTTTACGGTTATGGCGCCTATGGATACGGAATGACGCCGGGATTCTTGAGCGACCGCGTGAGCCTGCTCGATCGCGGCATGGCCTTCGCGATTGCCCATGTTCGAGGCGGCGATGAGTTGGGGGAGCAGTGGCGCGAAGACGGCATGCTCATGAAGAAGAAAAATACGTTCTTCGACTTCATCGACTGCGCCGAGTTCCTGATCCGCGAAAAATGGACTTCGAGCGGCGGTCTGGTCATCGAAGGCCGCAGCGCCGGCGGCCTCCTGATGGGCGCGGTCGGCACTCTGCGGCCCGATCTCTTTCGCGCGGTGCCTGCGGGAGTGCCGTTTATGGATGTCATCAACTCGATGATGGACGCCTCGCTTCCGCTGACAGTCGGCGAGTATCTCGAATGGGGCAATCCCAATGAAAAGCCTGCGTTCGACTACATGAAGAGCTACAGTCCCTACGACAATCTCGAAAGACGAGCCTATCCGGCGATGCTGGTGACGAGCAGCTTCAACGACAGTCAGGTGATGTACTGGGAGCCCGCCAAATACGTCGCGCGCCTGCGTACGCTCAAGACCAACGATGCGCCGCTGCTGCTCAAGATGAAAATGGATCCAGCAGGGCACGGCGGCTCATCCGGCCGGTATGACCGGCTGCGGGATCAGGCCTTCGAATACGCCTGGATTCTCAGCCAGGTGGGAAAGGCTCCATCCGGCCCGGAGCGTGAAAACACAACCGGGGTTTAAGGGCGGTGGAACTGGGCGATGGAGCGCGTTGCCTGCCGCGTCCGGTGCTCGTTCTCGATCAGCGCGAAGCGCACG
>CAZXCO010000586.1:0-11603 GCA_964639095.1 uncultured Solibacteraceae bacterium | reverse complement strand
TTTCCTGCTGCCGATTTCGCACGATGAGGTGGTTTACGGCAAGCGGTCGCTGCTTTCGAAGATGCCCGGCGATGACTGGCAGAAGTTCGCCAACGTCCGGGCATTTCTCGCGTATATGTATGGACATCCGGGCAAGAAGCTCCTCTTCATGGGCACCGATATCGGCGACCATCAGGAGTGGAATCACGACGCCACCGTGCCCTGGGAGGTTTTGCAGTATCCCATGCACCGCGACCTGCAGTGCTTTATCCGGGAGATCAACCGGCTCTACCGTTCGGAGCCCGCGCTCTACGAAGTCGATTTCGACTACGCCGGCTTTGAATGGATCGACATTTCGGATGTCGAGAAGTCGGTCATCTCGTTTTTGCGCCGCGCCGCCGATCCTTCGGACTACGTCGTTTTCGGGTGCAATTTCACTCCCGTCCCGCGCGAGAATTATTCGATCGGCGTGCCGGACGGGGGCTACTATCGCGAAATTCTGAATTCAGACGCGGCGCAGTATGGCGGCAGCAATATGGGCAATCTGGGCGGCGTGATGTCGTCGAAAAAGGAAACCCATGGCCGTCCTCACACGATTTCCGTCACGCTGCCGCCTCTGGCTGTCGTCGCCTTCAAATGCCAGCCCGCTACGACGTAATCGTCATCGGGGGCGGGCATAACGGCCTGGTCACCGCCGCTTACCTCGCGCGCGCCGGAAAAAAGGTGCTGGTGCTCGAGCGCCGCGAAATGCCGGGCGGCTGCGCCGTTACAGAAGAGATCTGGCCTGGCTACCGGATTTCGACCGGCGCTTATCTCGTCAGTCTTCTGCAGGAGCGCATCGTACGCGAACTCGAACTGGAGCGCTTCGGCTACCACGTTTTCCCCAAAGATCCGGCGTTCTTTTCGGTTTATCCCGACGGCCGCCATCTCTTCTTCTGGCAGGACGACAAGAAGACGCTCAACGAAATCGCGAAGTTTTCCGCGCGCGACGCTGAAGCCTTTCCGAAGTATGAAGCCTTTCTGGAGCGCCTCGCGGTCGTGGTGGAGTCGCTGCTTCTCGTTCCGCCGCCGGAGCTTCCGCCGAAGAAGCCGTCCGATTTCGTCGAGTATCTGAAACTTCTCGGCCGGTTCCGGAAGCTCAGCGCGCGTGACATCGCGGGTCTCGTCAGGATCTTCACTCAGAGCGCGGCCGATCTCCTCGACGCCTGGTTCGAATCCCCGGAAATCAAAGTGACGCTGGCGACCGATGGCGTAATCGGCGCCAACGGCGGTCCGCGCTCGGCCGGCACTGCATACATCCTGATGCACCACTGCATGGGCGGCGTGAACGGGAAGCGGGGCCTCTGGGGATTCGTCCGGGGCGGAATGGGCGCAGTCTCCGAGGCGATTGCGGCGTCGGCCCGGAGCAGGGGAGCCGAGATCCGGATGAACGCGCCCGTGGACCGGGTCCTGATTCGTGACGGAAAAGCTTACGGGGTCGCGCTGCAAAACGGGGACGAACTGCACGCGCAGGTCATCGCGTCGAATCTCGATCCGAAGACCACGTTTCTCAAACTCATCGAGCCCGGCCATCTGGATCCGGAGTTCCGGGCTTCCATCGAACAGTTCCGCGTCGAAGGCACCTCGCTCAAGATGAATCTCGCGCTCGACGGCCTGCCGGATTTTGCGGCTCTTCCCGGCGCGCCCGGCCCGCAGCACGGCGCGACCATGCACATCTGCCCGTCAATCGATTACGTGGAACGCGCCTGGGATGACGCGAAGTACGGCCGGCCGTCGCACAACCCACTCATCGAGATGACGTGCCCGACCATCTACGATCCGGCGCTTGCGCCCGCCGGACGGCACATTCTGGGCATCTTCCTGCAATCTGCTCCCTACACGCTGCGCGATGCCAACTGGGACGATCTTCGGGAGCCTTACGGCGATCGCGTGCTTGAGGTCATGGCGGAATACGCGTCCAACATACGCGAGATCGTGGGCGAACGGCAGGTGCTGAGTCCGCTCGACCTCGAGCGCCGCTTCGGTATTTCGGGGGGGAATATTTTTCACGGCGAGATGAGCCTGGACCAGATGTTTGTGCTGCGTCCGGTGGCAGGATGGGCGCGTTATCGAACGCCCGTTCGGGGCCTGTACCTTTGTGGCTCCGGCGCGCACCCGGGCGGCGGGGTTATGGGTGCTCCGGGCTACAACGCGGCGCGGGAAATCCTGCGCTGATGGCTTTTATGCCGCCGCCGTCTGGAATTCCTCGTAGGCGCCCTTGAAATCCTCGATGCCTTTGCTGTTGAAGTGCCAGATTCGCGTGGCGACCTCTTCCAGCAGATCGTGATCGTGGGTGACGAGAAACAGCGTGCCTTCGTACTTCTGCAAGGCGATGTTCAAGGCGTTGATCGATTCCAGATCGAGGTGATTCGTCGGCTCGTCGAGCACAAGAATGTTCGGCTTCTGCAGCATCAGTTTGCAGAAGATGAGCCGCGCGGCCTCGCCGCCCGACAGCGCCTCGGTCGGCTTCATCCCCTCGTCGCGGAGAAAGAGCATCTGGCCCAGCAGACCCCGTAGTTCTTCGGTGCCGGCGGTCGGATCGAACTGCTGCAGCCAGTCCAGCACCGTCATTCCGGGTTGAATGGTTGCCCGATGATCCTGCGCAAAGTACCCGATGGCCGCCTCGTGGCCCCATTCGACGGTTCCGCCGTCGATGGCGAACGGCTCGTCCGAGGCGCCGGGCGCATTCGCGATCAGCGACCGCAGAAGGGTTGTCTTACCCACGCCGTTTCGCCCGAGCAGGCCGATTTTCTCGCCGCGCGAGATGCTGGCGGTGAAGTTCCGCACGATTGCTTCGTCGCCGTACGACTTCGACAGGCCGCGAACCTCCAGCGGATGCCGGCCGGAGGGCCGCTTCATATCGAACCGGATATACGGACGCGCGATGTTCGATTTCGCCAATTCGTTCGTCTGCAGCCGCTCGACTTCCTTCTTGCGCGACGTCACCTGGCTGGATCGCGTACCCGCTGAAAATCGCGCGATGAATTCGTTAAGCTGGGCGATCTTCTTTTCCCGCTGCGCGTTCTGGGCTTCGATGCGGGCGCGGATCTGGGTCTTCGCCAGCACCATGTCGTCATAGCCGCAGGTATACGTGATGATCGTCTGGTAATCGATATCGGCGGTGTGCGTGCAAACGCTGTTCAGGAAATGCCGGTCGTGCGAAATCACGATCAGGGTCCCCTGATACCGGAGCATGAAATCCTGCAGCCAGTGAATGGATTCGAGATCGAGGTGGTTGGTCGGCTCGTCGAGCAGCAGGGCGTCGGGACCGCCGAACAGGGCCTGGGCCAGCAGTACGCGAACCTTCTGGCCGCCCTGCAGTTCGCTCATCTTGCGGCCATGCAGGGGCTCGGGTATATCCAGTCCGTCCAGCAGGATCGCCGCGTCGCTCTCCGCCGTATACCCGTCGTTTTCCGCGATGATCCCCTCGAGTTCTCCGAGGCGCATGCCGTCCTCGTCGGTCAGATCGCTCTTGGCGTACAATTCGTCGCGCTCCGAGAGTGCGGCCCACAGGGGGCGATTCCCCATGATGACCGTATCGACCACGCGGAATGCGTCGAAGGCGAACTGGTCCTGGCTCAGGACGCCCACGCGCTTGGGACGGACCACGCTGCCCTTCTGCGCATCGAGCTCACCGGTCAGGACTTTCATGAAAGTCGATTTGCCGCAGCCGTTGGGGCCTGTCAGGCCGTAGCGCCGGCCGGACAGAAAGGTGGCCGTAACGTCTTCGAAGAGGATTTTTGCGCCGTAGCGCATGCTGACATTGCTGACTGATATCACAGGTAAACGATGTGGGGGTGAAATTTCAGTGTAGCAGTCAGGCCAGGGCGGCAGACGGAATCAGGCAAAAAAGAGGGGCAGGGCCAAAGCCCTGCCCCGGAACGAGCACGCGGGAAATAACGTGACTAGCTGTTGTTTTTCTCGGCGACGATGTGGACCCGGCGGTTCTTCTGCCAGCAGCTTTCTTCATGGTCGGTGCAGACCGGGTTTTCCTTGCCGAAGCTGACGGTATCGAGCTGCGAGGCGGACACGCCGGCATTCACCAGATAATCCTTCGCCGCCTTTGCGCGCTGATCGCCCAGCGCCATGTTGTATTCGGCCGAGCCGCGCTCATCGCAATATCCCTCGATTTTCAGCTTGTAATTCGGATACTGCCGCAGGATTTCCGCCAGTTCCTTCGAATCGGCGGCGAGCGTTGTGATCGCGTCGCTGCGCAGAGTGTGAGCATCGTAGTCGAAATAGGCGTCCTGGATGCGGCCGATCAGCTCATCGATCCTCGCGCGGGTGGCGGCGTTGGGATAGTTGGACGGCGCCGATTTGGCAGCCTGCTGTACGGGCCTTGCGCGGCGGGCGGGCGGCGGCTCAGGAGCGGGGCGGGCGGGAGCGGCTGCTGCCGGCGGGGGCGGAGGCGGCGGCGCGGCCGCCACATGCTTTTTCGCGCAGGCGGCCGTAAAAAGGCCGAGCGCTGCGACTGTAAGAACGTTCAAATATCGGAGATTCTGCATTTCTGGATAGAGCCCTCTGAATCATAAATAGCGCGATAGCCGCCTGGCCGCTATCCTGTCGGGACAGGATGCTCGATGGCAACGCTTTCCACTACACTGAGGGCAGAATAGAGAAATCGGGAGGATAAAAGCTGGAGAAGACAAATGCTGCGCCGCGGCGCCTCCGGCCGGCGCTTGTGCTGTCCGTCGGCTTCGGAGGTCTGATCCTCTTTCTCCTCGCGGCGGCGATCGGTACGCTGGTACTACTGGAGCGCGTGCGCGCCGACGACACGCGAATCCGGCAGGCGTTCCTCGGGCGCCTGCAGGCTCTGGAACAGATCCGGTCTCAGATCTACCTTTCCGGCACCGACATGCGCGACTATCTCCTGTCGCCCGAGATCGGGGAAGGCGAAACGTCCCGCAGCGATATCGTCGCCATTCACACGCAGACTCAGGCGGCTCTCGACCTCTACCAGCGCTCGGTCGACCCGGCGGAGCAGGAGGCATTCCAGGCTTTGCGATCGGAGATCAACGCCTGGTGGCAGGTGCTGCAGACGGCATTCGAGTGGACGCCGCGCGAGAGAGAGCGGCAGCGCTACACGTTCTTTTATGAACAACTGGTGCCGCGCCGCACTACCATGCTGCAGATTGCGGATCAGATTGCGGCCATTAACGAACGCGGCATCACCCGGGCCGAGGAGCGCCTCTCGGCCTCGGCCGAAAACCTGCGCTGGTCGCTCCTGGTGACGTTCTGCATCGCGCTCTCGGGCGGCATCGTGCTCGCGGTCTCCGCGGCCGCATTGACGCTTCGGCTCGAACGCGAGGTGGAGAAGCGGCTCCGCGAGGCCACGGAAGCCCGGGCCGACCTGCAGGCGCTTTCGGCCCGCCTCGTGCGGGCGCAGGAGGATGAACGCCGCACGCTGGCGCGCGAACTGCACGACGAAGTGGGGCAGTCGCTCTCGGCGATCATGATGGAGGCGAACAGCGCCGAGGCGGGTACGAACTCCGGCGAGACCAGAAGCCGCGTGAAATCCATCGCGTCGACCGCCGAAAAGACGTTGAATGTGGTGCGCGATCTTGCGCTGCTGCTGCGGCCCTCGATGCTCGACGATTTCGGACTGCTTCCTGCCCTGAACTGGCATGCGCGCGAAATGAGCAAGCGCACCGGGCTGAACGTCCGCGTGGCCTCTGACGAGATCCCGGACGACCTGCCCGAGGAGCACAAAACATGCATCTACCGGGTGGTGCAGGAAGCGCTCAACAATTCCGCCCGCCACGCGCATGCGCGCAATCTCCAGGTTATCGTGAGGAACGAAGACGCCCGCGTCGTATTTTCCGTTCAGGATGACGGAGCCGGTTTCGATACGCGATTCGTGCGCGGACTGGGGCTGCTGGGAATGGAGGAACGGGTGCGCCGGCTCGGCGGCGAATTGCACATCGATTCGCAGATGGGGCGGGGTACAACGATTCAGGCGGAGCTTCCGCTTCCGGAAATCGCTGCTGTAAAACTACATGCCGCCAATTCGCATACTGCTGGCTGACGATCACACCATGGTGCGCGACGGACTGCGCGCGCTGCTCGATCCGCAGCGGGATCTCGTCATTGTGGCGGAGGCCGCCGACGGCCGCGAGTGCATCCAACTCGCCGAGGAATGCGCCCCCGATGTGGTCATGATGGATATCGCGATGCCGAAGATGAACGGCATCGAGGCCACCCGTCGTATTCTGGCCGCGCGCCCGCTGACCGGAGTCGTGATCCTCAGCATGCACCAGGATGAAAGCTACGTTCTGCAATCCCTGAAAGCCGGGGCGAAGGGCTATCTGCTGAAGGATTCGCCGCGCGAGGATATTCTGGAGGCCATCCGCTCGGTGGCGCAGGGCCGGGCGTTCCTGAGCCGGAAAGTGAGCCGCATGCTCCAGGAAGATCACATCGAGCAACTGCGCTTGAAGGGCCTCGACGACACGTTCGAACTGCTCACGGACAGGGAGCGGGAAATCCTACAGCTGCTGGCCGAGGGGCATGCGAACAAGGAAGTGGCCGGCCTGCTCAACATCAGCCCCACGACCGTGGAGACGCATCGCGGCCACATCCTGAGGAAACTGTCCCTGCACGGGACGGCCGATCTGATTCTTTACGCCGTCCGGAAAAAAATCATCTGCTGAGGCGGCGGCGCAGCGTGCGGATCTCCTCCCGGCCGACTTTCAGGACGGCGAGGGCTTTCGCGCGTACCGGAGAAATGCCGGAAAAGGCTCCGCCCATCGCATACAGCGCCTCCGGCGTGAACCGCTTTTCGCTCGAGATGGCATAGATCTTTTCCCATTCCGCGGGATGCATCTTGGCTCGAAAGCGCTCCAGACCCCGGAAATTGTAAAACCGGTTCGCGTGAGCGCGGGCGATCGACATGAGGCCGCGCAGCCACAGCGGATTACTTTGCGTCGTGCCGGTCGCGAGTGCGACCAGCCCCATCGTCACGTAGGTACAGCCGGAACTCGCGAAGCAGTGCATCGCCGCGTCGATCAGCAGTTCGGTGGTGCCGTTGGGCGCGCGGGGTGAGCGGGCCAGTTCCTCGATCAGATAGCCGTTGCGCGCCACCACAGGCGACGCGACCAGAAATGCGACGACCCGGCCTTCGCAGCGGGCGACCAGCAGGATGCGGTCGTCGACCACCCCGGAAAGCACTTCCGGTTCGACCATGAAATGCATGGGGGGCAGGTGGCGGCTGGCAAGCCATTCCTCCAGGATGCGATGGATATCGGGGTTGCGCGCGCCGTCGGCCGTTGCGACCGGCTCGATTCGAACGCCTTTGTTGATCGAACGGTGAAGCTGCGCCCGCAGGGATTTGCGCGAGCGTAAGATTTCGGGCCATTCGCCGGGGTTCCAGACCGGCTGCGCCCCGATCGTGATCACGGAGTGCGAGGGCGATGCGGCCAGCGCGCGGCGGATCGGCTCCGCGGCGCAAACGTAACACACCCGGCGCTTGCGGCTGCGCGCGAATTCTTCGAATCCCGCGATGGCGTCCGGCAGGATATCGAGCGGGCAGACAGGCTCGCCGGCCGCAAGGAGCCATCGGCCCCGGCTGACATAGCCGACGACTGCGTCTTCGCGCGCGCTGAACCAATAGCGAATTCCGGGATTCAGGATCTGGTAGGCCGTCGCATTGCGCCCGTGGGCCATTACGAGCGCGTGGGCCTTTGACGCGATAAAGTCGGGTTTCACGTTGCAATTCCATGGTGCCATTGGCTTCCGGCGGGCGGCGCGGCATTGGATACTGATTGCAGATGGCTTACCGTCTCGAACACGACGAATCCGTAATGGCCGGGTTGAAGCGGATCGCCCGGAATGAGATGGAATCGGCTGACAAGCAGCTCTCGCAGGTTGCGAAATCGAAGCCTGACGAAGCCATCCATGAGTCCCGCAAGAGCATCAAGAAAATCCGCGCCGTTCTGCGGCTGGTGCGGCCGGAACTGGGCGATACCTACGGGCGCGAAAACGCCCGGCTGCGCGACCTGGCCCGGAGGTTGTCGGCTTTTCGCGACGCCTTCGCGATCATCGGAACCTTCGATGACCTGAAGAAAGCCTACGAGAATGAAATCCGGAACAGACTGCGCGCGGTCCGCGCGGGCCTGGTGAAGCGGAGGGATGAAGCCCGCCGGGAAGAAGATGTCACGTTCGTGCTCCATGAAGCCGCCGCGGAGCTTCGGAAGGCGGCGAAGCGCGTGAGGACCTGGCCGCTCCAGACAGACGGCTACGCGGGAATTGCCCAGGGTCTCGAAGATACTTACCGGGCCGGCCGGAAGGCGCTCGCCACCGTGCGCGAAAGTCCGCGGCCGGAAAATTATCACGAACTGCGAAAACGCGTCAAAGATCACTGGTATCACGTGCGGCTGCTCGAAAACCTCTGGACCGATGTCATGACCGCGTATGAGAAGAGTCTGAAGGATCTGGAAACCTGGCTCGGCGACGACCACAATCTTGCCGTTCTGCGGGAGAAGATCGCGGCCGAGCCGGCGTCTTTCGGCAAACCCGCGGAGATCGATCTCACATTCGATCTGATCGACCAGAGACAGAAAGATCTTCGGGACCGCTCGCTCTCGCTCGCCGAGCGTGTTTACGAAGAGAAGCCCCGCGACTTCAGCCGCCGCATGAGGCGCCTGTGGGAAGCCTGGCAGAACGAGCCGCAGAGCCTCGAAAAGGCGCGGGCCGCCGGATAGACATGGCGGCCATCCGGTTCGACGACAGCATCTGCCGGAATCCCGACGAGTGCTTTCGGCGCGAGTGGCTGGAAACCAACGGCCTCGGCGGCTTTGCCTCTTCGACCATCTCGGGCGCGAACACGCGGCGCTATCACGGGCTCCTGATCGCTTCGGCCGACCCGCCCGTCAGCCGCCGCGTTCTCCTTTCGAAGCTTGAGGAGACGCTCGTGTCGGGCGATTGCCGTTCCGAACTGTCCAGTAATCTCTATCCGGGTGCGGTGCATCCGGAAGGCTATCGCTCCCTCACGGAGTTTCGCCTCGATCCATTTCCGGTCTTTACGTTCCGCGCCGGCGGTGTGACGCTCGTGAAGCGGGTCTTTATGGTTCACAACGAAAGCACCGTTGCCGTGGAATACGAAATCACGGCCGGTCCCGCGTGCCGGCTCGAACTGCGGCCGCTGATTGCATTTCGCGGATACCATGAACTCACCCGGTCCAACCCTGCCCTCAACGGGTCTCTCGACGAGCGCGAAGGCCTCTTTTCGATTCAGCCGTATCCGGCTCTGCCGCGCGTTTATTTCGCGCACAATGCCATTGGAGTGCGACCCGCCGGGGAGTGGTATTTCCATTTCGAATATCCTGTCGAGCGCGAGCGCGGCTTCGATTTCCACGAAGACCTGTTCTGTCCCTGCATGCTGGAATTCGAGCTTCGGCCGGGCGAGCCGGCCGTCGTGATCGCCTCGACCGGAGTCCATCGCGCAAGTGAATCGGCCGGCCTGCGCGAGGCCGAGATCCGGCGCAGAAGCATCACGGGAAAGAGTGAAAGCGACGCGTTCGTCGCGACTCTCACCCGGGCCGCCGAACAGTTCCTCGCGCGACGTGGGCCTCTTCGCACGGTGATCGCCGGGTATCCGTGGTTTTCGGACTGGGGAAGAGACACGATGATTGCGCTGCCCGGGCTGACTCTGGCTGCCGGCCGGTTCGATGCGGCGCGCGACATCCTGCGCGCCTTTGCAGGCTGCATCGATCGGGGCATGCTGCCCAACACGTTCCCGGATGCCGGTGGCGCACCGGAGTACAACACGGCCGATGCCTCGCTCTGGTTCTTCGAGGCTGTCCGCCGGTACATCGAGTATTCGGGCGATGTGGAATTCGTTCGCCGGGAGATTTACGAAGGGTTAAAAGACATCATCGCGTGGCACGTACGCGGGACGCGCTTCGGCATTCACATGGATGAAGACGGGTTGCTGACCGCCGGCGATGCCACGACCCAGTTGACGTGGATGGATGCGCGGGTCAAAGGCCGGCCCGTGACCGCGCGCGGCGGCAAGGCGGTGGAGATCCAGGCGCTCTGGTATAACGCACTGCGGCTTGTTGCCGGGCTCGCGCGCGATTTCGGAGAATCCGAGGCGGCGGCATTGCACGAGGATCTTGCCACCAGAGCGGCCGCCAATTTCAATCGAGCGTTTTGGAACGAAGAGGCCGGTTGTCTGTATGACGCTATCGACGGCGCGGCGCGCAATGCCTCGCTGCGGCCGAACCAGGTGATCGCTCTCTCGCTCGGGCATTGCTCCATTCCGGAAGCGCGGGCGCGCCGGATTCTTCAGGCCGTGGAGCGGCACCTCCTCACACCCTTCGGATTGCGTACTCTGGCGCCGTTCGATCCGGCTTACCGGGGCCGCTACGAAGGCTCCGTACGGGAGCGCGATTCCGCCTATCACCAGGGGACTGTGTGGCCCTGGCTGCTCGGCCCGTTCATAACCGCTGATCGCCGGTTCAACGGCGAAGCGGCGCGCCGGCGCGGAGCTCAGTTGTTATCCGCGCTCCGTGATTTCACGCTTGCGCGAGGCACGGGGCAGATTCCGGAGATTTTCGACGGCGATCCGCCTCACGAGCCGCGTGGCTGCTTTGCGCAGGCCTGGAGCGTCGGCGAAATATTGCGGATTTGCAGTGAATAGAGGTCCGAAGCATGGCCTGCCACTCCATGCGATGGCGGGCCATGACGATCCTGCGGCGCTGGTCCGCTTATTTCCCGAATTCGAGTTTGGTGGTCGAGCCGCCCAGTTCGATTGCGTTGAGTTGATCCATGCCGCTGCCGGTCGATGTTTCCACCACGGTCTGTTCGAACTTCTTGTTGCCGTTTTCCACCTTCGCCGGCGCGCTCAAGCTCTTCGAAGTCTCCACGTCGGTGAAAACAGCCTGCGAGCCTTCCACTTTCAGTTTGTATTCACCAGCCTTCAACTCCGTGTTCCCGGCCTTTGCAGGCGAGCTCAACACCACATCATAGGACTTTGCACTCGCGATTCCCATGCTCATGAGCCCCATGGCGCCCACAATCAGGAACGATTTTGCAGTCATATAACTTCGAATTCTCCTTCCATTACCTGAGACGGCTGAGACGGCGAACCGTTCCCGCGCCGAGTGTAACTTTGTGTCAATCGGGTAAGTTGAAAACACGCGATTTATGCGAATGAATCCTGTCTTTGCCGGAGTCGCCGGGGGATTTCTCACAATTCTCGTGTGCTTCCTGCTTGTCGCGAAGCACTTCGATATCGCGGTTTCGCCGGCGACCGGCCTCAGCTTTGCGATTCTGCTTGCTCCTTACTGGGCTTTCGGATTTGGATTCGGCGAGTGGCTCCGCGAGCATCTGCGGGGATTTGCAGCCAGAACGCTTGCGCCTCTTTCGCTGATCGCGGCCTATCTCGTGTTCGCCTTGCCGGAGGGCCGGTTCCGTTTCTCGCTTTGTCTCGGAATGGCTGGAATCGTTCTCGCGGTGACGCTGCTTCTGCACCATGCTGCGGGCGCGAAACCAGGCTGGCGCGACTGGCTGACGCTGGCACTGCTCGGGCTCGCCGTCGATCTGCGCATCTTCGACCGGGCGTGGCCTGTCACCGGCCTCACCGGCAT
>CAZXCO010000585.1:0-6964 GCA_964639095.1 uncultured Solibacteraceae bacterium | reverse complement strand
GGCTTTCCATACAATACGTTGTCCCTGACCGTTCCCTGGAACAGGTAAACATCCTGGCCGACGACGCCGATGGAACTCCGGAGATCGTGGAGATTGAGCTCCCGAATATCCTGACCGTTGACCAGAATCCGGCCCTCCTCCACCTCATAGTGGCGAAGCAGCAGCCGGAGGAGGGTGCTTTTGCCCGATCCCGTCGGACCGACGATGGCAAGCATCTGCCCCGGCTTTACGGTAAACGAAACGTCTGACAGCACGGGGACGCCCGGCTGATATCCGAAGCCGACGGAGTCGAAAGTGATTTCGCAATGCGCGGGTCTCGATGGCATCCGTACGGGACCGTTGACGATACGCGGGTGCGACTCCATGATTGCCAGAATGTTCTCGGCTGACCGTACCGCGGCGTGATACTGCCTCGCGACACCCTGAAGGCGCGCGAGCGAGCTCATCAGATTCGGAAACCAGTAGAGCACATGCAGCGTGCGGTTCGGCAGCACTTCGCCGCTCAACACGAGCGAACCGGCGAATCCGATGGCGATCGAAAAGCCGGTTCCGAAAATTCCCTGAACGGTCTGATACTGGATCGAGGACACCGACTCGGCATTCACCGCGGTCTCGTCCGTGTGCCGTCCCTCCGCGGCGAGGCGCCCCGCCTCGCTCTCCTCCGCGGTGAAATTCTTGATGTCGATGATGCCGGCAAGGCTATTTCCAAGATGCTGACTGTAGCTTGCCGCGCTGGCGCTGGCCATGGCCGTGCGGCTCGCGACCAGCGGACCAAGGGCCCACGCAGCGAGCAGTACGAATGGGATGGGAAGGAGAGACAGGCCGAAGAGGCTGGGCGCAATCCACAGCAGCATCCCTCCCGCCCAAGTGATGCTGATGACCGCTTCGACGAGATCGTCTCCGACTGTCTCGACGAAGCGCCCGATTGTATCGACGTCCTTGACGACGAGGTTCATCAGCCGGCCGCTGCCTTCGCGATCGAAGAACGCGACGTCCTGATGCTGAAGATGCTGGAGCAGCGGCTCCCGGATCTTTTCCTGCGTCGTCCGGGTAAGCTTCGCCCAGGCGACCGTGCGGAAATGGTCCAGAACGCTCTGGACTGCGACCATGACGGCGAGCCATCCGGTCATGACTTTTATACCGGGTCCCGCAACCGCCGCCGCAATGCCGGTGCCGCTGAGGGCCGTGTTTATGGTCGAAATCAGAGTGACACGCCGGGCCACTGCCACAACCTGGCTGGCGACCGAAAGGGCCGCCGCCAGCCCTGCCTGCCTGGCCGGGACGGGTGAGGCGCGGAGGATTCTGAGGAGCGCATTCCCCTGTTTCTTCGGCGGCTCGGCGATTTTGCGCGCGTCAATTGCCCGGAGGTGGGTCCGCAGCAGCAGCCTGCAGCGGATATTGCTGCCCACCCTGAAGCGGATCAGGACCCTGCCGGTAACCGGGTTGGCCTGGACGAGGATAACCCCCTCTTCCGCAAGCAGGGCCTTCTCGAGAGCTTCGGCCACCCCGCGTTTGCCGGCCAGTCCCTCCACTTCCCATCTTTCGCGACCGGGCACTGAAGAGCGAAGGTGTAACTGCGGTGCAGGAGACATCGAACGCTATCGGCTCCCCACCTGTCCTGCCCCTGCCACCGTCGGGAGAACCGATATTCCATGGACCGATATCGATTGGCAATCGCCGCAGACCGGCGAATGAGTCTTGTAGAGGAAACGTTGACAGTGTCCTGCCTGGAGCATGATTTTAGATCGGCCGATGCCTGGAATTCGATGGATTTGATTTCCGGCGCTCACGCGAAACCGGGCCCGGAACGGCCCGCCGCGCTCCGGATATTCCGCGCCATGGCCCGCAAATGGCAAGCGCAGATGTTCGAAGGCGGCGGGTTACGAACGCGCCTGAAGCTCCAGGCGCAAAGGACTATTTGCTGAGGAAGTGCTCGTGCAGATTTTTGCCGCTGACAGAGACAGAAAACGAATCCGCGGCCATATAAGCCCAGCCGATCGGCCCGATCAGAGCTCGCGCCACATAGGCACCCGCAACGTGAGTAACTCCGCTTTTGATGTTGCCGTCGAGGAGCAGGCTGGCCCCTGGGATCACCATCGCCTCGCCGGCCGCTTTGAACCCGTTCAGAACGGGTGTTCCGCTGTGTGTTACGGATTGCATTTCCTTTTCTTCTCCTTTTCTGCTTCGTACAGCTCCCATGACTCGCGTGGCTGACATCGGCATTCCTTTCCGCTTCGTCGCAGTTCCTGCCGTAACCGGCGCCTTGAATCCACGGCTCGCCGTTGACTTTTTTGTCAACAGTGTGGCCGGCTTCTCTCCGGGTTTAACCGACTATTCACAATAATATATCTCTTCGGACATTAGCACGCAGAATCGGGCGCACACAACTGATTCCCCTTATTTCCACGGGTTTTTCCGTCAGATCCGGGCAAATGATTCACCCGGCACGTGTCCTAATATACATTTTTTGGATCGACTATCCGTCGAATTCGTCGAATAATTAAACGACGATATGACCAAAATGGATAAAAATCCCGAAAAAGCCTGGTCTCGGTTCCAGACTGCCGTCCCATGCTGATCATCCTGATCGGACCGATGAAAGCGGGAAAGAGCACCGTTGCCCGTCTCCTGTCGGAGAGGCTGGGGATTCCACGGCACCCGCTGGACAAAAACCGCTGGACCTACTTTGCCGAGATTGGCTACGACGAAGAGTATGCCCGGCGTCTCGCCGGCCAGTCTTTGGAAGCCGCCGTACGATACTGGAAACCGTTCGAAGTGCACGCCGTCGAGCGGCATCTCGCGGAAAGCCGGGATTGCGTGGTCGACTTTGGTGCGGGGTACACCGTCCAGGACGATCCCGCGCTTTACGAGCGGGTCAGGCGTGCGCTGGCGCCGCATCCCCATGTCGTGCTGTTGTTGCCCTGCGCCGATGTGGAGAAGGCCATCGCGTGCCTCAATGAACGAGTGGAAGAAAAGCTGCGCGGGCTGAACGAACACTATGTCCGGCATCCGGCGAATCGGACGCTTGCCACCTCAGTCGTCTACACTTGCGGAAAGACCCCGGACGAGACCTGCGATGAGATTCTGCGGACTCTCAAGCCTGCTCCGGGACCGGCTGCAGACGGCCGAAGCCTTTGAGGGTTTCGAGAGCCACTTCGGCGGTGAGACGCACCCGGCGGTAATTGAGGGTGAGATCGCCGGCGATCCGGACCTTGCCATTCCCGCGTTCAAGTCCCCCGATTTCGCGAGACCCGGCGTCGAGCCGGACTCCCAGTTCGGTGCCGCCTCTTGTGTCGGTGAACCGGATGTTGACGTAGCCGGATTCGATTCGCTTCAAAAACTGCTCAGCCGAAGGCGCCGTGGCTTCCACCGGGTGATCGCCCTGAGAAAGCCACGTGACGAGGTCGTCGCGCGGATCGTCAGGACCCTGATCACTGCGGACGGGTTCCTCCGCGAGCTTTTCCATCTCCGCCTTCTCCATCGCGCGACGAAGACTGAGCGGTCGCATGTCGGTCCAGACCTCTTCGATGTATGCCAGGCACTCTGCTTTCGGGCCAGTCTTGCCTGCGTCACGCCAGCCCGGCGGGCACTCTCTGTCTGCAGGCCAGATCGAATACTGCTCCTCGTGGTTGACCACTACCCGGTAGATGGTTTCTTCCTGAAGGCCTTGTTCGGCCATGATTGCGTCGCTCCCTGGCGGACATTGACGACCCTTTTGCGGCAGCATAAGGGTCCGAATAAACGAACATCCTAGCACGATAAAGATCGAAATTACTCCGTATTTTTTGCAAATGGATTCCAGCGAGTCACGGAATTGTCCAACGAGTTAACTTCCAATGCGGGCCGTCGCTTGCGATATATCTTGCACTTACGGTATGATCCCACTGAACGGCAGTCTGGCAGCGCTGCCGGCGGTCCCACACATCTGCTCCTCCACAGGGGTACCGGAAAGCACATTACAGAAAGCGGGCCGCTGACCGATCGAAACAAAAATGAAGAAGACAACCTACATACTGGGTGTGGCATCCGGACTGGTTCTGGCGCAAAGCTGGAAGTTTCTTGTTCGGGAAGGTGTCAAAGTTGGCGTGAAGGTCGGGCGCGGAATCAAGAGAGTCTCTGCCGAAACGCTGGAAGACATCGAGGACGCCAGCGCTGAAGCTATGCAGGATCTCGCGGAGGAAGAGGAGGCCGCCCGGGAGACGGAAATCCGCGAGGCGGGCAGACGCCGGAGACGGCCGGCTCCCGCCACATAGATCCCGGGCGACTGCGAAATGGATCCGGCCGAGCCGGATCGCCCTCCGGCATCCGCCGCAAACACGCCTGGGCGCGCTCGCGAAATCCGCATCGATTTCCACGCCATATTCACCGAATAGCGTCACGCGCCGGTTTCGATCGCCGTCTTCATTTCGTCTTTTCTTCAAGGCATGCATTCCACAACGCATGTGTCCCACCGCACGATCAAGCGATCCTCTCCCCGAAACTGCGGGATAAATGATCTGTTGTTCCGATCAATTAACCGGAAATTCATGTTACAATTTCAAAAATTATTTTAATATTTACGTTTTTGTTCGGATAGATTTCAGGGGGAACCGAGTTGTCGGACCACGATCCTGCGGTGCTGTATCCGGAGGCCGCTGCATCAACCGTCGTCGCTATCCTGCGCGAGAGAGCACGCGAGCAGGGATCACGGAGAGCTTATACCTTTCTTGTCGATGGTGAGCAGGAACAAATTTACCTGACCTGGGAGGCCCTCGACGAGAAGGCTCGTTCCCTCGCCGCGCTCTTGCAGAAGCGCGGCATGGCACAGGGGGAGCGTGTGCTGCTGCTCTATCCCCCGGGACTCGACTATGTGGCCGCTTTCTTCGGATGCCTTTATGCAGGCGCTGTGCCCGTTCCGACTTATCCTCCGCGCCGCAATGCTTCGCTGGATCGCCTGCAGACGATCGTGGGGGATTCAGGCGCCACCGTCGCGCTCACGACCGGCAAGATCGTGTCGCTGGCTGAGGCCCGCATCGCGGAGGACACATGGGTAGAGCGGCTCACCTGGATCGCGACAGACGATTCCATCAACAGCAGACCTGAAGACTGGCGTGCGCCGGCGCTGAGCGGCGATACTCTCGCCCTGCTGCAATACACATCCGGATCCACTGCGGCTCCGAAGGGCGTGATGGTCACCCATCGCAACCTCATGCTCACCCTCGAAGACATGGATCGGGGATGGCGGCACCGCGATGACAGCGTTCTCGTAACCTGGCTGCCGATGTTCCACGACATGGGGCTCATCTACGGCATCCTGCAGCCCCTTCAGAAGGGAATCCACTGCGTGATGATGGCGCCGGCGGCATTCCTGCAACGCCCCGTCCGGTGGCTCCAGGCGATTTCGCGCTTTCGCGCCACGCACAGCGGCGGCCCCAACTTCGCCTATGAGCTGTGCCTCAACAAGATCCCGGCGGAGCAGCGCGCATCGCTCGACCTCAGCAGTTGGAAGATGGCTCTGAACGCCGCCGAACCGGTGCGCGCGGACACGCTTCGCCGCTTTGCCGAAGCCTTCGCGCCGTGTGGCTTCGACGCCGCCGCCTTCTCGCCCGGCTACGGGCTCGCCGAATGCACTCTGAAAGCGACTGCCGTTCCCACGGGCAACGCGCCCACTTTCCTGCGGGTCCGCGGCGCCGCCCTCGACCGCGACCGCATCGAACTTGCGGGCGCGGATGAAGAGGGGCGGACGCTCGTCGGGTGCGGGCAATCGGCGATCGGCACGCACATCGTAATCGCCGATCCCGAGTCGCAGACTGTTTGCGCGCCCGATGCAGTCGGCGAGATCTGGCTTTCGGGGCCGGTGGTGGCGCAGGGCTACTGGAATCGTCCGGAAGACACGGCGCAGACGTTCCACGCGCTTCTCGCCGGCTCGGGAGAAGGCCCGTTTCTGCGCACGGGCGACACCGGCTTTCTGCATGCCGGCGAACTCTTCATCACCGGTCGTCTCAAAGACCTGATCATCATCCGCGGCGTCAATCATTATCCGCAGGACATCGAGCTGACCGTGCACCGCAGCCATCCGGCTCTCGCGCCGGACTGCGCCGCGGCGTTCTCCGTGGAGGCCGGCGGCGAGGAGCGCCTCGTGGTGGTCCAGGAAGTGGAGCGTACCTCAAGGCGCGGCCTTGACGCCATGGCCGTCATCGAAGCTATCCGGCACGCGATCGCCGAGCGGCACGAGTTGCAGGTCTACGCCATCGTGCTCATCCGGACCGCAACGCTGCCCAAGACCTCCAGCGGCAAGATCCGGCGCCAGTCGTGCCGGGCGAAGTATGTGGCGGGCGCGCTGGACGTGATTGCCGAATGGCGGGAAGGCGCCGCGCTGCCTACGCTCCCCCTCGCCGGCCCTGCCGCGACGATCCCGGCGCCGCCGGATCGCCAGCCGGCGCTGAATGAGATTCAATCGTGGCTGGTGCAGGATCTTTCGCGCCGGCTGAAGATTGCGCCGGAGGAGATCGATATCCGCGAGCCGTTTGCCCGCTATGGTCTCGATTCGATCGGCGCGGTCGGCCTCTCGGGCGACCTCGAGAACTGGCTGGGGCGGCGGCTCGATCCGACGCTCGCCTACGACTACCCTTCGGTGGCGGCGCTGGCCCAGCATCTGGCCGGGTCGAGCGAGCCGCGGCGCAAGCGGGCAGGGAAGTCCGCCGCGCCCGAGGAGAACGCGATCGCCATCGTCGGTCTCGGCTGCCGCTTTCCGGGCGCAGAGAATCCGGCTGCATTCTGGTCGCTCCTGCATAACGGCATCGACGCCCTCTCCGAGGCGCCGCGCGAGCGATGGAACGGAGAGGGGCCGCGCTGGGGAGGCTTTCTCGACCGCGTCGACACATTCGATCCGCAGTTCTTCGGCATCTCGCCGCGCGAAGCCGAGCAGGTCGACCCGCAGCAGCGCCTGCTTCTCGAAGTCTGCTGGGAAGCGCTCGAGGACGCC
>CAZXCO010000584.1:0-1905 GCA_964639095.1 uncultured Solibacteraceae bacterium | reverse complement strand
CGGCGACCTCGGGTCCGATCCCGTCCCCCGGTATCAAAGTAATTTTATGAGCCACGTTCCGAGTATACGAATCGTCGTTTTGTGTGCGGAAAATCCGCATAATGGATGCTGATGGGTTTCCGGCTGCGGACGGGTAAGGGCAAGCTGAAGATCGAGCACAGCATTCTCGAGAGCCTCCGGCCCGTGCTCGATCGGCTGGTGGAACTCGAGACGATCCGCTCGATCATTCCGGGAGTCATCCGGCCGGTCCGGGACGCAAAGGGCGCGGTGAAAATCCACATTACGGTGCCGGTGCAGAACGGCTGGAAGGCGATTGCGCTGGCGAACGGCGCGCGGCAGGAACTGTTCATCAGCACGGCAATGACGGAGGCCGAGCTTCAGGGCGCGATCCGGAATGCGATTGAAGCCGGAACGTAGTACGATGGACATAGAGCGGTGTGTGGCTCTCCGCGCGTGTTTCCACCGGCGGCACGCCAAATTGTTGTACAATCAATATTTCCAGGAACAAAATGCCCAAGAGAACTTTTCAGCCGAATAACCGTCGCCGCGTGAAGACGCACGGATTTCGGACTCGTATGAAGACCGCCGATGGTCAGGCCGTCCTCTCCCGCCGGCGCGCCATCGGCCGCAAGAAACTGACCGTCAGTTCGGAGCGATAGCCGCGGAGCGGGCGACAAAATCAGGTTTTCCCAAGAGTGTCCGGCTACTTCGATCCAGCGATTTCCGAAGAGTTTACGACGCGGGGACGCGTTACGCGTGTCCGTTTTTCGCCGCCTTCACTTTGCGGGAGCCCGGAAGTTCCGGCCCACGCATCGGCTTCACCACGCCCAAAGCGCTGGGGAAGGCCGTTGTGCGGAACCGCATTAAACGCCGTATGCGCGAAGCCGTCCGGCTCGAGCTGGCATCCCTGAGTTCCGAGTGGTCCATTGTTTTCAATCCCCGGCGAAAAGCGGAAGATTGCCTGTTCCGAGAACTTCAGGCCGAGGTGAGACGTCTTTTTATCAGGTGCGCAAATTCCTCGTCCTGCTCCTCAAAGGGTACAAACGGCTGATCTCTCCCCTGCTGCCTTCAGCATGCCGGTTTTATCCGACGTGCTCCGAATATATGCGCGAAGCCATCGAGATCCATGGCGCCGGGCGCGGCATTCTGCTGGGGCTGAAAAGGCTGGGCCGCTGCCACCCGTTTCACGAGGGTGGCGCTGACCCGGTACCGCGTTAATCAGAATGAGTTCCTCACCCCCTAACAATTCGTCTCCAGGAAAAGAACCGAAAGAGCTTTCGAACGAAGTGCGAATGGTGATTGCATTCGTACTGATGGGTCTGATTCTGGTTGTGACGCCGTGGGCCTACCGGAAGCTCGGCATCACGCCCCCGGACGAGCAGAAGCAGACCACGGCGGCGAAAACCACCGCGGTAAAGAACACTGGCGCCGCCTCGACCCCGGCAAAGCCGGAGTCCCCCAGCGCCTCCGAGCCCTCTGCCGGCGCCGCGCCGCTGCCGGCCCCGGCCCAGCCTGCCGACGCGCCGGCTGTCGCGCCCGTTTCTGCCGCGGGCGTGCAGGAATATACGCTGGACACGGCCGACTACCACGTTGTCTTTTCCAACCGGGGCGCCACGGTCACGAGCTGGACGCTCAAGAAATACAACGACAGCAACAACAAGCCGCTGGAGCTGGTAAACCGGACAGGCGCCGGGAAGGTTGGCTATCCCTTCTCCCTCACATTCCGCGGCAAGCAGCCCGGCACGGACCTGAATAAAGTCCTGTGGATGGCGCACCAGTCGCCGGACACCATTTCGTTCGAATACTCCGACGGCCATACGCGCGCGGTGAAGACGTTCGCGCTGCAGCAAAGCGGCTACATGGTGCAGTACTCCGACGACGTGACGCAGAACGGCATGGGCCTGC
>CAZXCO010000583.1:0-2079 GCA_964639095.1 uncultured Solibacteraceae bacterium | reverse complement strand
TCACGGCGCTGCGCAGCTCGGGGGAACACGGTCTACTGCATATCGGCCGACGGTCCGTACATTCCCGGAATCGGCACGTCGAGAAGCCGGAGATAGACGCTCAACTGGCCGCGGTGATGGATGATGTGGCTCATCACCATCCCCCGGAGGATAGCGGCCCGCGGCATGGACAGGATCGTCTGACCGCCATAACTGAGTTCCCACGTCTTGCCAAGATGCTCGTCGCTGGCTCCGGCAATGGCCTCGCGGGCAGCGGCCGTATTTTTCTTCAGCGTTTCCAGCAGCTCCGGCTTGGTGGAGGCGTTGAAGGGTTTCATGTCGGGGCTCAGTTCGAGTTTGTCCTGCTTGATCGTGATCAGACCCCATTCCGCCATTTCCGTCACATGGCTCGCCAGCCGGCCGAGCGTCATCGATTTTTCATGCGGTTTCCAGGTGAATTTGTCCTCCGGAACGCATTCAAGAATTTTGCGTGTGTTCTCCATCTCGTGGTCGAATTCGGGAAGCAATATCTGGCTGATTGTCATAAGGCCTCGGCTCGCAAGAATAGCATAGATGCAAAAGGCCGACCGAAGGTCCGCTTTCTCGTTGTCCCGCGTTTGCGCCGGCCGAATTCCTTCTGCTAGACTTGGAGGAAATGGCAAGAGTTTGTGAAGTATGCGGCAAAGGTCCGCAATTCGGGCACAAGGTCAGTCACGCCCATAATGTGACCAACCGCCGCTGGAACGTCAACCTGCAGTCCGTGCGCGCGATCGTCAACGGAGCGCACAAGCGGGTCCGCGCCTGCACCTCCTGCATCCGCAACGGCAAAATCCAGAAAGTCGCGTAAGCGCTTTTCCGCGTTTACCAGACCTGCCACCAGGGCTTCGCTTTTACGATTTCATCCTCCGGATCGGTGCATTCCAGGTACTGGCCGGTCAGCGTCATCCTGGGGTGAATCGTAAACAGGCGCTCCGCCACATGGTCGCCGTATTCGGCTGCGATGAACTTGTACGGTTCACGCATATCCGGCGGCCGCCATTCCGTGTCATGTGCATCGCTGGCGACGAAATGCACGAGGTTCTGCCGCATCAGGCGCCGGGCATTCTCTTCCGCAGACTTGCCGAAACGGCCAGTGAAAGACTGCGCCGTCACCTGAATCAGACACCCCGCACGCACCCACTGCACCAGATCGCTCACACGCTTCATCAGGAGTGCATTCCGCTCCGGATGCGTAATGACCGGCGTAATGTCGTTCCGGATCATGTCGTCGAAAATTTTTGCGGTCGTCTTCGGAATCTGCGCATCGGCGAACTCAACCATGAGATACCGATGACCGTTAATGGTGAATTTCGAGCTGTCCGTCCTGCAATTTTCAATATTGTCGTAAAAAAGATGAAAATCGCAGCCGCGGTGAATCCGAATGCGATTGCCCATGCGTTCCTGCAGTTCGGCGATCCGGTCGCGAATCAGATCGGCGTCGAATTGATACCGGAGGTCGGAATGCGGCGTGGCCACGATGTCGGTCGTACCCGATTCCGCCGCCAGTTCGAGCATGGCCAGCGAATCCCCAATGGTTTTGGCGCCGTCGTCGACGCCGAACACAATGTGGCTGTGGATATCGACCATTCGAATGCAGCTACTCGTGTTCCCGATGCCGGGCCGCATCTCCGCTCCGCGGCTGTTGTTCAGATTTCCGGATAAAAGTCGAAAAAGGCATCGAGTGACCGGGTCAGTTGCTGCTTGATCTCCTCTTCGCTGGAACCTTCGATCAGGTGCATCGTGACGGAGGCGGACTGGCCGTTTTTCAGACGCACCTTCCCCTCCTCGAAGCTTTCCAATTCATCGCTGGGAAGCAGGCGTACGCCGTAAACCAAAGCAAGCTTCGCCATCAAATGAACATTTCTTCGTCTTGCGTGAGATGATCGATCGTCGGCCGGCGCCCGTCGACCAGAATGGTGATCGCGGCTTTCACGCCGGCGAGCACGGCGGTCGCTTCGCGCACCGGCTTCATCACGGCCGCCTTGACGTTATCGCCCACATGATGGACCTGGGCGACGGTCTCGTCCACCACGGCATCGACGTCCACGATCCGGGCCTTTG
>CAZXCO010000582.1:0-1681 GCA_964639095.1 uncultured Solibacteraceae bacterium | reverse complement strand
GTCATCCGTGACATCATGCACCGGCTGCAGGCGCGGTTTCCCCGCAGGGTCCTGATCTGGCCGGTCGCCGTTCAGGGTGAACGCGCTGCCGCGGAAATTGCCGCCGCCATTGCCGGCTTCAACGATCTTGATCGCCGCCTGCTGCCGCGGCCCGACCTGATCATCGTGGCGCGGGGTGGCGGCTCGGTCGAGGATCTGATGGCTTTCAACGAGGAGATCGTGGTGCGAGCCGCCGCAGACAGCGCCATTCCTTTGATTTCCGCGGTGGGGCACGAGACCGACATCACTCTGATCGATTTTGCCGCCGACATCCGCGCGCCCACCCCCACCGCCGCCGCTGAACTGGCCGTGCCGGTTCGCGCCGAGCTTCTGGCCCAGGTGCTGGATTTCGAGCGCCGCTCGGTACGCTGTTTTGGCAAGGGCATGGAGGATCGCCGGCGCCATCTTTCGCAACTGGCTCGGGTGTTACCGCGTGCCGAAGCCTTGTTTGCGTCTCCGCGGCAGAAGACGGATTTGATGGGCGAGAAGTTGGGCTCTGCCGTGCGGCGCAATCTGCAACTGCATCGCACAGCTTTCACCGATGTGGCCGTCAGTTTGCGCGCGCGGATGCTGAAAGAGCGCATGATCGTTTGCGGCGAACGTCTGGACGCGCTGTACCAGCGCGCGCAGAGAACCCGGGCTGTTCGCCTGGGTCGGGCCCGGCAGCGACTGGATGGGCTTGTGCGGGAACTGGAGCTGATATCGTACCGTAAAGTGCTGCAACGCGGTTTTGTGCTTGTCAGAGGCGAAGAGGGCACGGTCCGTCGCAGCGCCGCCTCCGTGAAGGCAGGTGAGGTCTTGCGCCTGACCTTCGCCGACGGGGAAGCCGGGGCCGTGGCAGGTGAGGGTGTGGGCCGGACCCGACAGCCGCGCAGGAAACAGGGCGTCGATCAGGGTTCGCTTTTCTGATAGGTTGATCAACATGAATGTGATGGAGCGCGACAAGGGTGAGGCGAGACTTCGTTATCTCGATGGCGAGTACGAAGTTATCGTTCCTGGCAGTTACGTTGTGTGCGCTGTCAGCGGTGCTCAGATTCCGCTGGATGCGCTGCGGTATTGGAGCGTGGATTTGCAGGAAGCTTACGCAAGTCCGGATATCGCCACGGCGCGGGCGCAGGAAAAGGGCTTGGTCCCGAAATGATGCGGCGCCGCGCCTTGCTGGGCGCCCCGCTTTCCCTGCTCGTCATGCCAGCATTGGCGCAGGAACGGCCGGCACGCTTTGCCGTCACCGGGGCGATGGAACAGGGCAGTTTGGCGCTGGGCAGCGCGCCGCCCGGATCGCTGGCGGCACTCGATGGGCGCCCGCTGCGCACTACTCCTGACGGACGATTTGTCTTCGGCTTCGCGCCCGACCAGACACGTGCCGCGCTGGTGACGGTTCGCTACCCCGAGGGAGGCGGCGACAGCAGGTCCTTCACGCCCAAGGTGCGGGAATATGAAACGCAACGCGTCAACGGTCTGCCGCAGAATACCGTGACCCCGCCGCCCGAGGTATCAGCACGGATCGCCAGCGAAGCGGAGGCAATCTATCTCGCCCGACTGAATGACAGCACGGGCGCCGATTTCATGTCCGGCTTCGACTGGCCGGCCCGCGGCATTCTGAGCGGGGTGTTTGGCAGTCAGCGCATCGACAACGGCAAGC
>CAZXCO010000581.1:0-9812 GCA_964639095.1 uncultured Solibacteraceae bacterium | reverse complement strand
GTGGGTTCGGCGCTGGCCTATCGTTCCATTCCGCTGCAGTCCGCTTATTGCGGCGCCAAGCATGCCATCGCGGGTTTCACGGATTCCATCCGGTCCGAGTTGATTCACGACAGGAGCGCCATTCATATCACGATGGTGCATCTGCCCGCGATGAACACGCCGCAGTTCAGCTGGTGCCGCACGCGATTGCCCCGCCAGCCGCAGCCCGTACCGCCGATTTTTCAGCCGGAAGTTGCGGCCCGCGCCATCGTGTGGGCGTCGAAACACAAACGCCGCGAGGTGGATGTCGCCTGGTCCACTGCAAAAGCGATTTACGGGCAGATGATCGCGCCAGGCTACGCGGACCGGTATCTGGCGGAGTTCGGGTACGAAGGTCAGGAAGCCGATGAACCGGTCGGGCGCGATCGTCCGGATAATCTGTTCAAGCCGGTCCCCGGCAATTACTCTTCGCACGGAATTTTCGACTCGCGCGCGAGCGGCAGCAGTCCTCTCACGTGGATCGACCTGCATCGCGGGATCGCCGGTGCGGGTGCGGCCGCTCTGGCGTTCGCGGGAGCGCTGCTTTTCCGTTCCCGGAGAGGCGGTTCGTCCACATGATCCCGGCGTCCCTGCGGCGCGCCGATGTCCGGATTCGCGAAGGCCGATTCCAGCGATGGCTGTCGCTGGTGGCGGGACTGTCGAGCGCGCTGAGCGGTCTCGAAGTCCTGTACGAGCATTACCGGGGCAGTTACAGCCGGCGGATCATGTACACGCCGGTCATTTTGAGCACGGCGCTAACCGGCGCCGGGGTGGCCGGCTTCTTCAGCCGCAAAGCCGCGGTGAGGCTTCTGAGGGGAACATCCGTCGTGACGCTTGTTGATTGCTCGACGGGCTACTTTTTCCACATCAAAGGCGTAGCCCGGAAGCCGGGAGGATGGCGTCTGCCCGTCACCAACATCGTCATGGGACCGCCCGTCTTTGCCCCGCTGCTGTTCGGCGTGTCGGCTTATCTTGGGCTGCTGGCGTCGTTTCTGCAGCGCGACGACCAGGCGAGCGACCGGCAGCCGCCGAAGCCCGCGCACTCAGGGCACTGGGCCGCGCTCGCGGGCCGGGCTCACGAACCGATCACGTGGGAGCAGGATGTGCGCGAAGGCCGGTTTCAGAGACAACTGGCGGCGGCGACGGCGGTTTCGGCGTTCTTCAGCGGGTTCGAAGCCTGGTATTCACACTACAAGAACAATTCTCGCTATAAAGCGCAGTGGACGCCGGTGGTTCTGACGCCCTTGCTGATGGCGGCGGGCATCGGCGCCATGAGGAACCAGAAGATCGCGCAGACGTGGCTGCCCGCCGTCTCGGGACTCGCGCTGGCCGACGGCAGCGTCGGCTTCTTCTATCATGCGCGCGGTGTCGCGCGCCGGCCCGGAGGCTTGCACAAGCCCGTCTACAACGTGATCTACGGCCCTCCCGTCTTCGCGCCCCTGCTGTTTGCGGCCTGCGGATTTCTTGGGTTGCTGGCCAGTCTGCTGCGCCGCGAGAAGGCGCAATGAAGCAGCCCGGCTACTATCCAGGTTTTCATACGCTCGATCAGCGGAAGTTCTGGGACGCCCACACCCGCGAGGTGATTCTCGATCGTGTCCGGAACATTCCGCCTGTCCGGTTCTTCACGGAAGAAGAAGCGAGGCTGATGGAGGCGCTGTGCCGGCATGTTCTGCCACAGGACGACCGCGACGAAGGGCATCGCATTCCGATTCTTCCCTGGATCGATAAACGGCTCTACGAAAACACTCACGACGGATACCGCTACGAAGACATGCCGCCCGACCGCGAGGCTTACCGGCTGGCTCTCACGGCGGTTGAAGAAATCTCACGCCATCTTCATGGCCGGGGTTTTCTGGAAATCGGCGACCGCAAGCAGGACGAGATCGTCGCGATGCTGCACGACGGCGATCCACCGGCCGCGAAGGAAATCTGGGCGCGTATGCCGGTCGAGCGTTTCTGGATGCTCCTGGTGCAGGACTGCGTGACTGCCTATTACTCGCATCCTTTTGCATGGGATGAAATCGGCTTCGGCGGTCCCGCCTATCCCCGGGCCTACATGAGGCTTGAGCGCGGCGAGCCCGAGCCCTGGGAGACGGAAGAGCAGCGTTATGACTGGAGCGCGCCGGAGAGTTCGGTATCGGATCGTTTCAGCTCCGTCGGAGGCAAAGACGAGCACCATGGCGGACCGCAGGGAGGCGCCCATTGAAAGCGCCGATCTACGGCGAATTTCCGCCGCCCGGCGACGCGGAGCACCGCCTCGGCCCAATGCAGAGAATCCGGACTCCCATGCGGCGGTTCCAGCCGGGCGAAGAAGTGGATTACGCAATCGTCGGAGTCGGGGCTG
This sequence comes from uncultured Solibacteraceae bacterium, assembly GCA_964639095.1. Taxonomy (GTDB): domain Bacteria; phylum Acidobacteriota; class Terriglobia; order Bryobacterales; family Bryobacteraceae; genus BOG-234. The sequence goes on along the minus strand of CAZXCO010000581.1, from coordinate 7,450 downwards.
CCGGTGGCGTGCTCCTGCAACGCCTCGCGCGCGCGGGTTTTCACGTGGTGAGCTTTGAAGCCGGCCCTTTCTGGGATACCGAGCGGGACTGGGTGAGCGATGAAAAGGGCTCTCACAATCTGTACTGGAACGATGAACGGATCACGCGCGGCAGCCATCCCCTGGCGCTCGGAGCGAACAACAGCGGCAAGGGCGTCGGCGGCGGCACCGTACATTGGGCCTCGTTCACGCCGCGGTTTCATCCGTCGGATTTCCGCGTCTATTCGCAGGATGGCGTCGGCGCCGACTGGCCAATTTCCTACGAGGACCTCAAGCCGTACTACGAGCTGATGGAGCGCGAACTGCCCGTGGCCGGACCCGCTTACTTTCCATGGGGCGATCCTCACGGTTATCCCTACGGGCCGCATCCGATGGGAGGCGTCGGCGATGCCCTGATCCGGGGCTGCACAAAGCTCGGGATCCGGGTGTGTGCGGGCGGCCCGGTGGGCATTCTGAGCGCCTCGCGCGCCGATCGGCCGCATTGCATTTACCGCGGCTTCTGCATTCAGGGCTGCAAGGTCGGAGCGAAGGCAAGCACGCTGGTGACACACGTTCCGGATGCGATAGCCAGCGGCGCGGAGATTCGCGCCCACAGCATGGTGTCGCGCGTTCATCTCGGAAAGAACCGGCGCGTCACGGGCGTGACGTATTTCGATCGCGACGGGCGGGAGCAATTCCAGAAAGCCAGGGCCGTGGTCGTTGCGGGCTATGCGATCGAGACGCCGCGCCTGCTGCTGAACTCCGCCTGCCCCGGATTCGAGAACGGCCTTGCCAACTCGAGCGGCTGCGTCGGACGGTATCTGATGGCGCAGGCCGGAAATGTGGTGCTGGGGCGTTTCGGGCAACTCGTCCGGATGTACAAAGCCCCGCCGGCCCACGCCCTCACCGAGGAGTTCTATGAGACCGATCCGAAGCGCGACTTCGCGCGCGGCTTCGCCATTCAGACTGTGGCCCCGCTGCCGATCGCGTTCGCGAAACAGATGATGATCGCGAAAGGCGCGTGGGGATGGGGCATGCGCCGCATCATGATGGACTACAACCACTGGGCGGCATTCGGGCTGCTTGGTGAGATTCTGCCCGGCAAAGACAATCGGGTGGAACTGGCGAAAGAAAAAGACCAGTGGGGCATCCCGGTGGCCAAAGTCACCTTCAACCTCTGTGAGAACGACAAAAAGCTGATTGCATTCGCGAAGAGGAAAACCATGGATGTCATGTGGGCAGCGGGCGCGGAAGAAGTCGTGCAGGAGGCGCGCTATGCGCATCTGGTGGGCGCCGCGCGCATGGGCAGCGATCCGGCAACCTCGGTTGTCGACGGCTTCGGCCGTACGCACGATATCGCAAATCTGTTCGTCTGCGATGGCAGCGTGATGCCGACCCAGGGCTCCGCCAATCCCGGGTTGACGATCATGGCGATCGCCGCCCGGACCGCCGATTATCTGATTGCGCAGGGCGACCGGATTTTCACCGGCGATTGCCGCGACATGGAGCCGCCGCGATTCCGCCGCGATCTCTCGCCACCCGATACCTGGGGTCACGGGGTGCCCGCTCTGTGAAAATCGAAAGCGTCGAGGCTGAGGCTTTTACGGTGCCGACCGAAACCCCGGAATCCGACGGCACTCTCGAATGGGAGGAAACGACCATTGTGCTCGCGCGTGTCCGCGCGGGCGGCGCCGAGGGCATCGGCTATTCGTATGCGGATGTTGCGGCGGCGCGGCTGATCGGGCACACGCTGGCCCCGAAGATCACGGGGATTGATGCACTCGCCGTCGGCGCCGCATGGCGGACGATGGTGGGGGCGATTCGCAATCTCGGCCGGCCGGGTATCTCCTCCATGGCTATTGCGGCCGTGGATCACGCACTCTGGGACCTGAAGGGAAAGCTCCTGAACACTGCCGTCGCGGCTCTGCTTCCGCTGGCGCGAAGCGAAGTCATGGCGTACGGAAGCGGCGGCTTCACCTCGTACAGTGAACGGGAACTGCTGGATCAGATGACCGGCTGGGCTGCCGCCGGCCTGCGCGCGGTCAAAATGAAGATTGGCCGCGATCCCACCGCCGACCGGAAGCGCGTGGCGGCCGTGCGTCGTGCGATGGCGACGGCGTCGGATTGTGTGTGGACGCCAACGGGGCATATTCCCGCAAGCAGGCACTCGATCAGGCGCATCGCTTCGCCGAGTCCGGCGTGACGTGGTTTGAGGAGCCGGTGTCTTCGGACGATCTGACCGGGCTGCGGCTGATTCGCGATCTCGCGCCGCCGGGTATGGATATCGCGGCGGGCGAATACGGCTATGACTCCCCTTATTTCGAGCGAATGCTCGCCGCGGGCGCGGTCGACGTGCTTCAGGCCGACGCCACGCGCTGCGCCGGAATCACAGGGTTCCTGCAGGCCGACGCTCTATGCGAGGGCCGCTCGATGCCGCTTTCCGCGCATACCGCGCCCTCGGTTCACGCCCATGCCTGCTGCGGCAGCCAGCGTGCCATTCATACCGAGTATTTCTTCGATCACGTCCGGATCGAGAGAATGGCTTTCGACGGCGCGATCGAAGCGAAGAGTGGAATCCTGCGGCCGGACTTGTCCGCGCCGGAACTGGGCTTAGTCTGGAAAGCCACCGATATGCAGCGCTTCCAGACATACGCATCGACGTAAGCACGGGGCAGGCTGCCGGCCCTGCCCCGGGAAGCGGCGGGCGTCAGCGGGCCGCTTTTTTCCGCCCCTCTCCCGTGGTCTCCCGGCTGACGAGCTTGTTGAAATTACTCACGGCGCCACCGGCGGTTTTCTCCTGATACACAAGGGCGAGGCCCTGTTCATCGAACTTCTGGAAAAAGTCATCCCAGGAGATGGGTTCCAGCTTTTCCTCCGAATACCCAGGAAAATCCAGCCGGAGCATTCCGACGTCACCCTTGCCGCCCGTGCCTTTGACACATGCGGGATGGGCGCCGCGCTGCTCGGCCCAGTTGCGGATCTGATCGTGATCGGTTGTCGTGCGGGAGAGCGCGGAACTGCTCGGAGCAGTCTTCGCGGCTGTCCGGCGCGTGGTGGTGGTGGTGCGCCTTGTCGAACTGGTACCCCGGGCTCCTGTCCGGGCTCCGCTTCTCGCAGGTGCCGCCCCAGATGTGCGATGGGCGCTTGCTTTCTTCGTGGCCATAAATTGCTCCTCTTACGTTCCATTCATCGGTTCAAGTTACTTCGCGACGAACACCCTCTTCGGGCGCTTCGCAGTTGTCGCAGGATCCGCAGGGACCGCTGAACTCGTCTCCCAGACGGCGCAGCAGAAACTCGCGCCGGCACCCGGTGGATTCCGCATACTCCTGCACCTCGCGCAACCGCCGGCGGTTTGCGTTGCGCCGCTTCTCGCTGTCCTCCGAAGCCATCAGCGCGGCCTCGTGCAGATCGGCGTCTTCGATAACAGCCACCTCGCCGTCCGGCTCCGTTTCGACCGCGCCCGCATCTTCCAGTCCCTGTATCGCGAGCGCCACCCGGCGGGGCGACAGGCCGGCCTCCTCCGCGATCTCCCCGGGCGTCACCGGCTCTTCAGCCTGAATGCGGTTCGCGACTGCCTCCAGTACCGCCGGTCCGATGACGCCCTCCCCGCTCTTGAAGCTCTGCGAGCCGATATTCTCCGCGCGATAAAACAACTCCGCGTCGGATCGCTTCCCGTCCCGCCCGGCGCGCCCGATCTCCTGATAGTAGGAATCCAGAGACTCCGGCGGGTCGTGGTGAAAGACGAAGCGGATGTCGGGTTTATCCACTCCCATCCCGAATGCGTTTGTCGCCACGATCACGTCGGCTCCGCCGGACATGAACTGATCCTGAATCGACTCGCGCTCTCTCGCGCCGAGCCCTCCGTGATACAGCAGGACCTTGATTCTTTCCTGATTCAGATCCTGCACGAGCTCTTCCGCGGCCCTTCTCGTCCCTGTGTAGACAATGCCCGGCTTGTCTGCCCAGAGGACCCTGTGGATCAGGGCGCGGCGCTTCTCGCTTTCAGTTTCGAAATGGTCCACACGCAACACGATGTTGGGCCGGTTGAAGCCTCGCACAAAGATTTTCGGCCGCCTCATCCGCAGCCGGTGAACGATTTCCTCCCGCACGTCACGCGACGCGGTCGCAGTCAGGGCGAGCACGCGGGGGTGGCCGAGAGATTCGATCACGTGACCGAGCCGCAGGTAGTCGGGACGGAAATCGTGCCCCCAGTGGCTGATGCAGTGTGCTTCATCGACCACGAACAGCGATATGCGGGCGTGATCGAGAGTTTCCATCGTCTCGGGTTTGCGGAGTTGCTCAGGCGCGAGAAAGATGTACTCGACACTGCCTTTCCGGATCCGCTCCAGCGCGCCCCGGAAATCCGACACACGCTCCCTCGAATTCAGCGCCACGGCTTCAGCGGAGTTCTGCTCCCGGATGGAATCGACCTGATCTTTCTGCAGTGCAATCAGGGGCGACACGATGACGGTCGAGCCCTCGATCAGCAGGCCGGCGATCTGATAGATCGCGGACTTCCCCGAACCGGTGGGTTGCACGACAAGAGTATCGTGTCCCTCGAGCACTGCTTCGATGGCTGCCCGCTGGCCCGGCCGAAGGTCCTCGAATCCGAGATTCCCGCGGGCGACCGCGAGAATTTTTTCCGGCGTCATTTTTCCCCCGGTACGCACTGCCTGGCGCTGACCGCGCAAACCTTCGGCCATTGATTGCTTCGGCACAGTATGGGTAGTGCACCCGGCGCTGTTCGAGCGGGAATCGATCAGACTTCTTCTATGGCGAAAAGTCCGCTCTCCACTTACCTGCACGACCACCTTGCAGGATCCCGGTTTGCCGTCGAACTTCTGGAATCGCTGCATGAACGCCATACCGGCGAGGCGCTGGGAGAAGCCGCCTGGGACCTGCGCTCCGAGGTGGAAAAGGACCGGAAGACACTCCAGCGAATTGCCGATCGCGTGGGGCCCGGCGCCGGCGACCTCCGGGAAGGTGTCGCGTGGCTGAGCGAGAAGGTTGCGCGGTGGAAGCTGAGTTCCGGTCCGGAATGGAATCTGGGAACTCTGGAGGCACTGGAAACACTGGCGCTCGGAATTCAGGGCAAAGCTGCTCTCTGGAGCGCGCTGGCGGCTGCCGCGGAGTCGGACGAGCGCCTGCGGGGCGAAGATTATGCGGGACTCATCGAGCGCGCCCGAAAGCAGCACGACGCACTGGAAGTACATCGTCTTGAGGTGGCCCGTACCGTTTTGGGCCGGGCGAAAGAGACGTGATAATCCCGCACTCCCTTCAACAAAAAGAAGGGTGGCAGGGCCGGTTCCCCGGCCCCGCAGATTCGAGGAGTTTCCGGCGTCAGCGAAAGGTCTTTGCTAGCGGCGATTGTGCAGAGTCCGTTGCGATTCGCCCGCGGCCCCGCCATCAGGAGTTCGCGTTCCCCTCAGGGACGAACGCATATCCTGGAATGCCGGAGCATCCACAAATTGCCAGTCATCGCCCTCGTTCCAGGGGCCGCGCGTATCTTTATCGCCGAAATCTCCTGTGCCCGTCGAATCGTTGAAGTACTGTTTCACCAGCTCCGGCGTGGGTGGAATCTTTCCGATTTCCAGCGGATCCTTGCCCATGCTGTCGAGCGCTTTCATGAACGCCTTCATGTGGGTGATCTCGCGCGTCATCAGAAACTGAAGGGCGTCGATCGTGCCCTTGTCTTCGGTGAAGCGGATCAGTCTTTCATAAGTGATCTTGGCGCGCGCCTCCGCCGCGATATTGTTCCGCAGATCCACATCCAGCTCGCCGCTGATCTTCAGATAATTGGCCGTCCAGGCGGTTCCCATGGAGTTGAACAGCGACACACCACCGCCCCCCGCCACCGCGATCAACGGATCCGCTTCCGCGGCATTGCGGGCATGCTTCATGGGGCTCAGATGCAGCCGTGCAAGGTGGCCGACGACTTCCAGATGGCTTAATTCCTCGGTCCCGATATCCATGAGAAGGTCCTTGCGTGCGGGATCTTCGCAATTGAAACCCTGGATGGAATACTGCATTGCCGCGGCGAGTTCACCATTCGCCCCGCCGAATTGTTCGAGTAGCATGTTGCCGAAACGCGGGTCGGGCGAGTCGACGTGAACCGTGTACATCAGCTGTTTGACGTGGTGGTACATACAACGGACGTCTGCACGGCTGACGCCCTTGTCGTGCCGTGTCCGGCCGGTCTCTTTTGCGCGGTATTCGAAGTGTCCTGATTGTGTCTCTTCATTGATGACGCGTCCCGGGAATTCGGAACGATCCAGGACCTCTGTTCGCGCGAGGAGAAAGAGAAACCGGACAACCGCCCGGGCTTTGAACGAAGCATGGAACGGAGGCATGCCATGCCGCGAAATCTGTTTCGGTTCTTTTGCCGCGCCTGCTGCGTAAAAGATTCCGTCCCAGGAGGAGGAATGTGCCGGGTAAGGGAAACTTTTGAGGGGTGGGAACCCAGGTGAGGATCGAGGATGGAAGGGCTGACCGTTTCCGTAACTCCCGCCGTCGGGGAGAGGATGCGGTCAGCCCGAATAACTACTTCTTGTCGGTGTCCTTCTTGTCCTTCTTTTTCTTCTTCTGCATCTTCTTCGACGAATCGGTCGTCTCCTGACCGAACGAGAAGGAGATGGTGCCGAGAGCGATACCGAGGCCAAGTGCGGCTACGAGCAGTTTCTTCATTATTGGTTCTTATCTCCTGTGAAGTGGCGATGAATCCAAAGCCCTGTGACGCTCCGACTGAAGTCGAAGTTACTTCTTTTCGTCTTCGGTCTTGTCAGCCTTCTTCTTCTTGCCCTTCTTGGTCTTCTTGGTCGTCGTGCTCGTGGTGTCCTGAGCGAACGAGAAGGAAACGGTGCCAAGCGCGATGCCGAGCCCGAGCACCAGTACGAGAAGCTTTTTCATGCTGTGATTCTCCTTAAATGAATAGGGACGATGAACCGTCAGGAGCATGATAGCCAACCTGACATGAAGCACTGCTTAAACTGTGATTAAAAACACTTAATCAAAAATTTCAAACCGGTTCATTCAGCACAATCAGTAACTTACAACCGAAATGGCCAATGTGAATGTTACCCTGCTGCCAATGAAGAAATCAGCGCTGATCCGCGAAATAACCCGGGAGACCGGCGGCGAAGCGGGCGCCGCTGCCGATCAGATGGATCGGGCCGTGAGCCGCATTATTCGAACGCTCCGCCGGGGCAAATCCGCCCACCTTCCTGGCCTGGGCACGATCAGCCCGGGCCGCCAATGGACCTTCAGGGCTGAAAAGAATGACCGTTGAAGATCTCGCGCGGCTGATCCGGAGATCGCTCGATCGATCTCGCACAGTGGAAGTCGATGGTCTGGGCGTATTTGCGCGCAACCGCGGCGGAAATATCTCGTTTCAGCACGCGAATCGGCCGCGAATTTTCATTGCTTATGCAATGGA
>CAZXCO010000580.1:0-2647 GCA_964639095.1 uncultured Solibacteraceae bacterium | reverse complement strand
ATCCGGTTTTCGAGCTTCTGCATTCTCCGCACGCCTGCGGCGAGATCGAGAGGCGTCGAGATGGCGCAGAGGCCATCGATCAGTCGGGTTCCGCTCGCGCCGAGTTCTCCGGCGAGCTTCAGCGAGACATTTCCGCCCAGTGAGAACCCGATCAGAAAGAGTGGAAGCGAGCCGGCGAGCGATTCCAGGAAAACACGAAGATCCGAAGTCAGGCCGCCGTGATAGAGGGTCTTGCAAAGATGCGCTGTGCCGCCGCAGGTGCGCATGTGAAACCGGTGGGCGACGAATCCGGCCTGCAGGGCGTGCCACGCCATGCTCTTGATGTAACCGGCGTCCCCGCCTCCTTCGAGCCCGTGGATGAGTACGACCTCGCCGGCCGGCTCCGTGGCGGGGCGCTGCGTCTGTACGAGCACCTGTGTGTCGGGATCGGTCCGGACCAGCCGGCTTTCCATGGGGAATGCCGACCAGTCATACTCACGCGGCCAGAAATTCGCAAGGATCGTGAGAACGTGGGGATTCGTGAACAGCGGTTCAAATGGCCGCATGCGGCGACTTTTATTGTCGCAGAGCGTTCAGGGTTGCCGGTGGAATACTCAACGATCCGGGGATGCGGATCATTAGTTCCGCTGTATCTGCCGCATTCAACCGAGAAATGATATCAATCGTCGCCGTACGTGGTTGGGCCGCTTCAATTCGCACTCCCAGATGACCGCGGCGACCCATCCCTGCTTCTTCAGGGCTGTGATATTGGAAGAGTCCCGCAGTCGATTGCGGCGAATTTTCGAGCGCCAATACTCGGCATTTGATTTCGGCATCCTTGCTCCACGTGCGCAGTCATGCCCGTGCCAGAAGCATCCATGGACGAAGATCACTTTATGAAGCTTGGGAAAAACAAGGTCAGGTTTGCCGGGGAGATCCTTGCGGTGCAGACGGTAGCGATAACCCAAGCCATGAGCCATCCGGCGCACCGTCATCTCCGGCGCTGTGTCGGCTCCCTTGACTGCACGCATGATGCGGCTTCGCTGCTCGGGATCTTCCCTCATCGCCGCAATTCAATTTTCAGGCCCGGATCCGTTTCGAAGTCCTCAACAATTTCGTTGTAACGGTTTACCAGATCGGCTACTGCTGTCTTCCGGCCCTCCGCCCCGAATTTCCCCAATTCGTAGAGGTTCAGCGCAACAAATTGCTCGATTTCAAACACGTCAATGCGATCCGCCAGGCTGACGTTGGCGGCAAGCTCCTCGGCGACTGTCGAGCCCCGCTGGAGTGTCACCAGCATCGGTCGAAAGCCAGCGTTCAAATTGTCGCGGCATTTCTCAATGACCGCTTCGCCGGGGGAAGTTGTCACGTGAAGGACGACATCGCCAATGAAGAAATCGCCGGCGCGTCCGCTTGGTTCGTCGGCCGTGGAAAAGCTGTTATGCTCGAGTTTCCCTTTTCCGAGAGCACAATCCAGTTTGGCTCCGACCAGGTGCCGGAGCACTGCGCCGGCGTAGTAGACTCTGGGCATGTTCTTCTGTCGCTCGACCGCCTGCGCAATGACATCCCGAACCACTGTTCGCAGGCTGCGCGAGGCGTCCAGCTTGATTTTGAAGGGCTTGCCTGCGAAGAATTCATGCACGCGTTGGATCCAGAATTCCTCGATTGCATCCAAATCGACTTTCGGCTGGAGGCTATTGAGGAAAGTCACATATTCACGCATATTATTGAGGCTGCCGCGGGAGGTACGGCCACCTTCGGAAGCAAGCACCCGAGTGATGCCGTGCCGCTGGAGAATTGCTTGAACGGCTCCTCTGCCTAATCCGAGTACCTGACCGCCGCCTTCCGTCACCAATTTCCCAGCATTGAGCGGCAATCCCATCTTTCGCGCATGTTCAGTCACAACAAGGGCGACAGACAGCGGACCTTTTCCACGAAACAAATTTTTTGCGGTGAACGCTATCAGCTGTTCATGGTGCGCACCGGCCATGACTATGCCGCGCGTTGCTTGCGCTCAGTCGAAGCGTCAAGTACGGGCTCAAAAATTTGAGCGGCAAGATATCGAACTACCGGTACGGCAACGCCGTCTCCCGCCAAATGGTACGCTTCGTTATACTTCTCGGGAAGTTTGTACGTTTCGGCAAGCCCCATCAGTCGCGCCGCTTCCCGCGGCGACAAGAGACGGGAGCGGACATTTTCGCCTTCCACGATGAGGATTGTCTGACGGCTGGACCCCCCGGCCGGCGTTCGCAGACATCCGGCAACGTCGTCGAACCGCACCTCCGCGCGTTGAGTTCTGTTGCCCTCTTCATCCAGGCGAGTTCGTCTATAGACGCCACCCACAATCCGGCGTCCCAACCGCTTCGCTTGCTGGATCTTCCTGCGATTAATCGAACTCATCATCGCAAGAAGCTTCTTTGTTTCTGCGCCTGTATGCCAGTGGACGCCTCTTGGCTTGTCTTCAATAATGTCGCAGAACCGGGCGAGTCGGGGCGGTGGACTCGGAAGACTCCACCAAAGCCACGCCGCCTTTGCATTGTCCGGTAGTGCAGCGTGGGCGGCGATCAGATTGGCTGGATGCCAACGCAGGTCGGCCTCATTCCATGCAAGGCCGTCAGGAATCGCGCGCTCACGCTTCACGGCGACAACGAACAGCCGGGGTCGCGAC
>CAZXCO010000579.1:0-7918 GCA_964639095.1 uncultured Solibacteraceae bacterium | reverse complement strand
TCGCTTCGTTCTGGGAGAACACGGCAAACCCGCCTTAGTTCCGCTCTCGAACGTCCAGTTCAATCTGTCGCACTCCGGGGACTGGGCGCTGATTGCGGTCACATCCGCGGTTCCGGTAGGCGTCGACATCGAACGCATCCGCGCCGATCTGGACATGGCGCCGCTGCTCGAGCGGCTCGGAGAGCGCGATCTGCCCGCTGCCACGCACGATCTTTTCCGGCGCTGGACGCAGCGCGAGGCCACCTCGAAGGCCGCGGGCGGACCTCTTTTCGCCGAACCCGCCGCCAACATCCGGACGGTGGACGTCGAAGCGCCGGAAGGATATGTGGCCGCCGTAGCGCTGGAGGGATACGAGCCCGAAGTGCGCTACTTCGGCAGCCGGTAAAAGCTGCCGCCGACGGATCGCATTACCGCACCCCAAAGCGCCTGGCCAAGCTGCGGCAGTTCGTCCATGTGGACCGGAATCGACTGCACGTGCAGCCCGGCCATTTCGTCAGTGGTCCCCGGCCCGTACCGGACGCGTTTGGGCGGCGAATTCGGATTGCGTGGATTGGCGGCGGAGTTATCGTAGATGAACTCCATCTCGATCCGCGAATCCGCGGGCAGACGGATCGGGTGGGCGTATTGATACTGGTCCTGCCAGTTGAAGTCCCAGTCCTTCAGATTCAGGAGCCACTGCTTCCGGCCATCCGGCAGGATGGCCCAGCCGCGCATCTCGCGGCACAACAGGTGCGCATGGGGAATGATGCCGATGGCATCGATGGCGATGGGAATGGTGAAGTGGGCGCGCACGACATAATGCGGGTCGCCGGCCGGAATGTCGATGACGTTCGAGGCGAGCCCGACGTCGACGACACGCCGCACCGGCGCCTGGTCGGTGAAATAGAAGCCGACGGACCACTGGTCCTGTTCGGGCTTGCCATCCGGATGATAGTGGACCTGAGCGATCAGCCGGGAGCCCGCCGCGAGCGGCGGCGCGGCGCCGTCCGGCATCCGGATCGGGTCCATGCCGGGAGACCAGCCGCCGATTCCGAGCGTGGGGAGAAGGCCGACGGTCCCGAAGCACGAATAGGGCGACTGGCGCTGAATGTGGCTGGCATCCGTAAACAGCAGGGCGTGATGAACGGCGCGCCGGTTTGAAGGCCGGAATTCGACCGCGCGGATATATCGATTCCGGGTCAGGTTCATCGGCACGATGAAGCACTCGTACACGTCGAGGCCATCGGCGGGAACGTTGAAGGGTTGTGGAAGCTGAACGACGAGGTCGGGTTGGCCGAGCTTCCAGCCCGTGGTGAAGTGCGGCGCAACCGGGAGCGCGGCAGGGTTTCCCTCGCGCGCACCGGTTGCCACCCAGCGCTGAATGATTTCGATTTCCCGAGACGTGAGCCGCCGCTCGTGGAGGAAATGGTTGTAGCCCGGGACGGGCTTCCAGGGCGGCATCAGGCGCGTCCGGGTGACTTCCGCGATGAGACGGGCCCGCTTTTTCGCGTCCTGGTAGGTGATCAACGGAAAGGGCGCGACTTCCCCTTCGTGATGACAGACGGCGCAGTGCTTGTAGAGGATCGGCGCGACGTCGCGGGTAAAAACGGGCGCGGCGGGCGGATGAACCGCCGCGGCAAGTAGCAGCGCAAGCACCAGATTCCAATCTACTGCAGGGGGTCACCGATAAAAATCGCAGCGGTCCGGCGGCCCGTATGCCAACATGATGGTTTGATTGTTACGCTGACCATGAATCCGGCAATCGACCGGATGATCGCCGTCGATCGTCTGGCATTTGACGATCGCGCCTACATTCTTTCCAGCAAGGACTCGCCTGGCGGGCGCGGCATCAATGCGGCATCCGTCATCCATTCCTTCGGAGGGAAGACGCTCGCGATTTTTCCGGCGGGCGGCGACCGCGGATCGCGCTTCGAGCACTACATGCTCGACTGCGGATTTCCCATCGCCACCGTGCCGATCCGCAACGATATCCGGCTGAATTTCACGATCGTGGACCGCCACGGGCTGACGGTCAAGCTGAATGAGCTGGGCCCGCGCCTCGATCGCGGCGAATTGGCGAGCATCGAAGGCACGGTCGAGGCCCAACTGGAGAACGCCTCGTGGCTCATGCTGTGCGGCAGTCTGCCCCCCGGCGTGCCCGCGGATTTCTACGCGCAATTGATCGCGCGCGCAAAAAAGAGAGGCGTCCGGACCCTGCTCGATACCGACGGAGAGCCTCTGACGCGCGGCGTTGAGGCCGGGCCCACGGTTGTCACTCCAAATCAGCAGGAAGCCGAGCGCCTGCTCCATACGGTTCTGCTCACGCGCTCGCATTGCCTCTCCGCCGTGCGGAGAATTCAGGCCATGGGGGCGGAGTCGGTGGTGTTGTCGCTCGGCAGCCGTGGCGCGGTGGGCGCCGTATCCTGCCGGGGGACGGATCAGTTGTGGGAGGCCATTCCGCCGCGCATTGAGGCGATTTCGCCCATCGGCGCCGGCGACGCGCTTGCCGCCGCGCTCACGTGGTCGCTGAACAAGGGCGATGAGTTTCCCAAGGCCCTGAGCTGGGGCGTCGCGACGGGCAGCGCGTCCGCCCAACTGCCGGGAACCGGCTTCGCCACGCTCGCTCAGGCCGCGGAACTTCACGGAGACGTGGACCTGCGGCGGGTCGACGGCTGACTTTTGGAATCCCCTGAGCATCCTTCAGGCCTGCTGAAGTCCGCGGGCGTCGTCTCCGCATCCATCATGATGAGCCGGATCACCGGGCTCCTGCGCGAGAGCGTCCTGAGTTGGCTGTTCGGAGCCGGCGCCACTTACGACGCGTATGTGCTCGGCTTCCGCATTCCGGCTCTGGCGCGTGAACTTTTTGCCGAGGGCGCGCTCTCATCCGCCTTCATCCCGACCTTTACGCGCTATCTGGCGACCAAAACAAAGGCCGAGGCCCGCGAGCTTTCAAATATCACCGCCACGGTTTTTCTGGCGGTGACGGCCTGTGCCTGCGCGCTTGGGATGATCTTCAGCCCGGCCGTGGTGAATCTCTTCGCTCCGGGATTCCATGCCTTGCCGGGCAAGTCGGAACTTGCGGCATCGCTGATCCGCACGATGTTCCCCTTTCTGCTCCTTTTGACCCTGGCATCGGTGGCCCAGGGGATCCTCTATGCGACCCACACATTTGCGATCCCCGCGGTCTCACCGGCGGTATTCAATATCGTTTCGGTGCTTTCCGGCCTCGCACTGGGTTACTGGCTGGGGCCGAAGCTGGGCATCAGCACGGTGCGCGGCATGGCTATCGGCGTGCTCCTCGGCGGCGCCGGGCAACTGGCCTTCGTGCTTCCGGCGGTGTGGCGGGCGGGATTCGCCTGGCGGCCGCGGTGGAATCTCCGGCACGAGGGCGTGCTCCACATCCTCGGCTTGATGGGGCCGGCGCTCATCGGCAGCGCCTCGGGCCAGATCAACGTTCTCGTGAACACCAATTTCGCGGCGGGGCTGCGTGACGCCGGGGGCCATGTGATGAACGGACCCGTAAGCTGGCTGGCGTATGCGTACCGGTTCTTCGCTTTGCCCATGGGAATTTTCGGGGTCGCGATCGCTTCGGCCGCGCTTCCGCGGATCTCGCGCAGCGCGGCCCGACGCAATTTCGCCGAGTTCCGGCAGATTCTCGCGCGATCGATTCTGATGATCCTGCTGCTGACGATCCCGGCTTCGGTGGGTCTGGCGATCCTCGGAGAGAGCATGATCGGGATTGTCTTTCAGCATGGCCTCTTTCTGGCTTTCGATACGCACCAGACAGCGCTGGCGCTGACGTGCTACGCGGCCGGTCTTGCGGGCTATTCCTGCCTGAAACTGATCGCCCCGGCGTATTACGCGCTGGGCGATTCGCGCACGCCGATGTTTGTGAGCCTCGGTTCGGTGGCGGTAAACGGAGGTGCGGCCTTCTATATGGTGCGGGTGGCCGGGTTCGGGCATGCGGGCCTGGCGCTGACGACATCCATCGTCTCGACGTTCAGCTCCTTGACGTTGCTGATGCTGCTGCGGCCGAAGATCGGCGGCGTGGCGGGCCGGGAGATTCTGGCGGGTACGGTGAAGATCGTGGCGGCCGCGCTGGTTATGGGGGTGGTGTGTCACATGGCGGTGACCGCGTCGCATGCGCTGCTGCATGTGCCGGGAGTGGCGCGGGTGGCCGACGTTGCAATCGGGGTTCCGGCCGGGGCGGGATCGTTTTACGCGGCCGCTGCGCTTCTGCGGGTTCCTGAGCTGGCCGAAACGCGCAAGGAACTGCTGCGCAGATTCCGCGACGCAGTTTGAACAGCGCTGCCGCGCCGGTTTGTTAAAATTCGATCAAGCCATGCTGCCTGACATCACGCGCGCAATTCGATTGCAAATCCTTGACGATCGAGCCGCGGCGCTGACGAAGGAGATCGCCGGCCTTCCCAAACACATCGCCGAAATCGAAAAAAAACTCGAATCGCATCAGCGGCGCCTCGAACACGACCGCGCGGCGCTGACGGCCAATCAGAAGGACCGCAAGCGTCTCGAAGGCGAAATTCAGACGAGCGAGCAGAAAATTTCGAAGCTCAAGACGCAGATGATGGAGGCGAAAACAAACGATCAGTATCGCGCCTTCCAGCATGAAATCGAGTTCTGCCAGCAGGAAATCCGCCGTCACGAGGACGGCATTCTGGAACTGATGACGCAGTCGGACCCCCTGGAAAAGGCGGTGAAGGCTGCCGAAGCGGTTCTGGCGGCGGAAAAGAAGCAGGTCGAAGAGGAAAAAACGAAAGCGCGCGACCGGACGGCGGAAGACCGGAAGGAAATCGAAGGGCTCGCGATCGAACGCAGGCAGATCCTGAGCGAAATGACGCCGAAAATCGCCTCCGAATACGAGCGGATCCGGAAGGGTCGCGGCGGCGTTGCGATCGCGGAAGTGATCGAGAACCGCTGTTCGAAATGCAACATGCAACTGCGTCCTCAACTTTTGCAGGAGCTGCGGCGGCAGGAAGTGGTGACGGTGTGCGAAAGCTGCAAGCGGATGCTCTACTGGAATCCTCCGCAAAGCGTCGAGGATCTCGGGGCCACGGGAACGTGAGGACCCGAGGAAAAATCGCCGGCGCGGCCGCGCGGCGTCTCGCCCGGCAGCCGAAGTGGATTCGGGTCCTGTGTCTCGCGGGGCTGGCTTGCGTTTGCGCCTTCGCTCTCGACACGGATGGAAAATTCACCGAGTTCAGCCTGCCCAACCCGCGAAGCGGACCCACGACAATCGCGATCGCGCCCGACGGAAACCTCTGGTTCACGGAGGGTTCGGGAAACCGCATCGGGCGGATGGCTCCCGATGGCACCGGGATCAAGGAGTTCGACCTGCCGCACCCCGGCAGTTCTCCTCGCATCATCGCCGTCGGATCGGACAAGAATCTCTGGTTTACCGAACATCTCGGCAACCGGATCGGGCGGATCACTCCCGACGGTGTCCTGACCGAGTTTCCGATTCCGACCCCCAATTGCCAGCCGCGGGCGATCGCCCTCGGATCGGATGGCGCGCTCTGGTTCGGGGTATTCAAAGGTAACCGGATTGGCCGCGTGGCCCCCGATGGCAAGATCACGGAATTCCCGATTCCGACCACCGACAGCGGGCCCCGCGCCATTGCCGCGGGTCCGGACGGCAATCTGTGGTTTTCCGAGTTCAACGCGAGCAAGATCGGGCGCATTACGACCAAAGGCGTCATTACGGAATTTGTGCTGCCGCGGCCGTCGAGCGGCCCGGGCGACATCACTGCGGGCGCCGATGGCAATCTGTGGTTCGTCGAGCTTGCGGGGCGTCCGGATGGCCGGACGGTTGACGGGAACCGCGTGGGCCGCATCACTCCGGCAGGAAAGGTTACGGAGTTTCGCATTCCCAGCGCCACCGGGTCTCCGATCAACATCGCGGTCGGCCCCGACCGGAATGTCTGGTATACGAAGCAGAACCGGCTCGGGCGCGTGACACCCGGCGGAGTCATCACGGAATTCGAAATCCCGACCGCAAACGGCGGAGCGACCGGCCTGACCGCAGGCAGCGACCGTCAGCCGCCGGACCGCCTCATCGACAAGCTCTGGTTCACCGAGAGCGCGGGCAACAAAATCGCATTCCTCCATTTCAAATGAAGAGTCCTTTTCTCGAAGAGCTGCGCTGGCGCGGCCTTCTCGAGGCGACCACCAGCGACGACCTCGATGCGTTTCTGCTCGAGGCGCCGCGCACCATCTATGTAGGCTTCGATCCGACGGCTGACAGCCTTCATCTGGGCAACCTGATTCCGGTGATGGGGCTGGCGCACGCGCAGCGGCACGGTCACAGGCCGCTCGTGCTGGTAGGCGGCGGCACGGGTCTGATCGGCGACCCGAGCGGCAAGTCGTCCGAACGGGTTCTGCTGACGCGCGAGAAGACAGAGGAGCATGCCGCCGCGATCGGGAAGCAACTGGGGCAGTTCTTCGATCTGTCGTCCAGCGAAAAAGGGCTTCTGCTGAACAACGCCGAGTGGCTGTGCTCGCTCAACCTGCTCGATTTCCTGCGCGACATCGGCAAGCATTTTTCCGTCAACGAAATGATCAAGCGGGATTCGGTGCGGACGCGCCTCGAAGAGCGCGATCACGGAATCTCCTACACCGAATTCAGCTACATGCTGATGCAGGCGTATGATTTTCTCCACCTGTTCCGGCACTACGACTGCACGATCCAGATGGGCGGAAGCGATCAGTGGGGCAACATTCTCTCCGGCAAGGAGCTGATCCGGCGCATCGAGGCCAAGCGCGGCGAGGGAATTACGTTTCCGCTGCTGATGACCTCTACCGGGAAAAAATTCGGCAAGACGGAGGAGGGCGCGGTCTGGCTGGACGCGAACCGCACCAGCCCGTACCGGATGTACCAATACTGGCTGCAGACCGCCGACGCGGACGTCGCCCGATACCTCAAGCTATTTACATTCCTTGATCGGGGCCGTATCCAGGAACTGGAACGGGGGGTGGCTGGCGCGCCCGAGAAGCGCGAAGCGCAGCGTGTGCTGGCGGCAGAGGCCACCGGGATCATTCACGGCGCCGGCGCCGTGCACGCCGTGGAAGCGGCGAGCCGTATTCTGTTCCAGGCCTCCGATGAAATTCCCTCCGCGGAGACCGTCGCCATGCTGGCGCACGAGATGCCCGTGACCTCAGTGGACCTGGCGGAGCTCACCGTAGGAATCGAGCTGGTGGATCTGCTGGTGCGCACGCACCTTGCGGAGAGCAAAGGCGCGGCGCGGAAATTGATCGAAGGCGGCGGCGTCTATCTCAGCAACGAACGGCAGTCGCAGGTTCGGAGGTCCGTCTCGACGGCGGACGTCAAGTGGCCCGGAGCGCTGCTGCTGCGCGCCGGGAAAAAGAACTACCACCTGGTGACGGTCCGGTAATCGAGGCCGAAGCCCCGATTTGCAGCAATGGACACGCCGTAACGCGGCTGTCAGAAGACGAACTTGGCCGCGACCTGCATGATGCGGGGGTCCTGTGCGCTCAGGATCTGGCCGAACTGGGCGCTGTTCTGTGCCGCTGTCACGGTCAGCGCGCGGAAGCTGTTGGTCAGATTGAACGCCTCCCCTCGCAGTTCGAAACGCTTACCCTCGCGAATCTGGAAGCTCCGGACGAGCGCCAGATCGACCTCCCAGAATCCCGGACCCGGAATGCTGGAACGGCCCGAGCTTCCGAGCGTCCCCAGCGCGGGCGCCGCGAAGGCCTTCGGGTTGATCCAGCAGGTATTGTCGGGGTGGGCGCAAAGCGGGTCGGCAAGTATCTGATTCGGGCGCTGGCCGCCGGTTCCGCTCAACTGCTGGTCAAGGCCAGTCGCCGTCAGGAAGGTGCCCGAACTGGCACGCCAGCTTCCTGCCAACTGCCATCCGGTTACGATCGTCCCCAGAGCTTTGTTGTTGAACTTCGGCGCCTGCGC
>CAZXCO010000578.1:0-3064 GCA_964639095.1 uncultured Solibacteraceae bacterium | reverse complement strand
ATCCCGCTCCCGATGATCAGCTTTGGGGGAAGTTCGCTGATTGTCACGCTCGCCTCGCTGGGGATTCTGCTGAATGTTTCGGAACACGCGGGCTAGAGCCCCCGTCCCGTCTCATAAGGAATTCGAATGAGCGCGAGCCGCAAACCGGATCTTTTCCTGATGGCCGGTGGGGGCACGGGCGGGCATGTCATTCCGGCCATTGCAGTTGCGCGCGAACTCCGCCGCATGGGCTGCCAGGTGCTGTTCGTCGGGACTGAGCGCGGCGTCGAGAGCCGGATGGTTCCGGCGGCGGGGTTCCGGCTCGAGAAGATCCGCGTGGGCGGGATCAAGAATCTGGGGATCGCTACCCGGATTGTGAGCCTGTGGCGCCTGGTGAGCGAAACGTTCGGACAGTTCGCGCGATTCGGTGAATGGCAGCCGGCGGCGGTTTTCAGCATGGGCGGATATGTAGCAGGGCCTCCGGTTCTGGCCGCGTTATTGCGCGGTGTTCCGGTGGTGGTCATGGAGCCGAACGCCGTGCCCGGATTTACGAACCGGCATATCGCGCGATGGGTGAAGAGGGCTTTGATCAGCTTTGAAGAGACCCGGCGGTTCTTTCCGAAGGGCCGTACCGAATTGACCGGGCGGCCGGTGCGGGAGGACTTCTTTGCGCTTCCGCCGAAATCGGGGGGCGAGTTCACCGTTCTCATTACGGGGGGCAGCCAGGGTTCCCGGACTCTGAACGAAGCCGCGCGGCAGAGCTGGCCGCTGTTCCGGAGCGCAGGGCTCCCGATCCGGTTCATTCACCAGACCGGAACGGCGATGTATCCTTCGATCTCGGCCGATTTCGAGAAGAGCGGTATGGCGGGTGAGGTGGCGGAATTTATCGCCGATATGGCGGAAGCCTTCGGGCGGGCCGATCTGGTTGTTTGCCGCTCCGGCGGCACGGTTTCGGAACTGGCGGCCGCGGGAAAGCCGTCAATCCTGATTCCGTATCCGTTTGCCGCCGATCAGCACCAGTTGAAGAACGCCGAGGCGTTTGCCCGCGCGGGCGCCGCGCTGATGTTCCTCGATCGCGACTGGAACGGGCAGCGCTTCTTCGAGTCGGTCAGCGGGCTGTACGCAGATCGCGTCCGGCTCGAGGCCATGGGCGAAGCGGCACGAAAACTGGCCCGGCCGGGCGCCGCCCGGCGCGCCGCGGAGATTTTGTTGCAGGTTGCCGGTTGCAGCGTTGACACCGCTGTGGCAGAGTCGAAACAATAATCTATTAAAATGTTTTTTTCGCGGCAGCATCTGCACTTCACGGGAATCGGCGGGATCGGGATGAGCGGGATCGCCGAAGTGCTGCTGAATTTGGGTTACACCATCTCCGGCTCGGATCTGAAGCTTTCGCCGACAACCGCCAGGCTGGCGCAACTGGGGGCGCGCATCTACGAAGGCCACAATGCCGAAAACGTCGCCGGGGCGAAGGCGCTGGTGGTGAGCTCGGCGGTCGAGGAATCGAACCCCGAGGTTCAGGAGGCCCGCCGGCTGCAGATCCCCGTCATTCCCCGGGGCGAACTTCTCGCCGAGCTGATGCGCCTCAAGTATGGCATCGCAGTCGCGGGGAGCCATGGAAAAACCACGACGACTTCCATGGTTGCGACGATACTGAGCCATGCGGGCGTCGATCCAACGGTTGTGGTCGGCGGCAAGGTGGCGGCGATGGGCGGCTCGAACGCCCGGGTCGGCAAAAGCGATTTTCTGGTGGTCGAGGCGGACGAGAGCGACGGCTCGTTTCTCAAGCTCTCGCCGATCTTTGCCATCGTCACGAATATCGACCGCGAGCATCTCGACCACTATCCGGACATCGAGACGATCCGGGCGGCCTTTACGGAATTCGTCAACAAAGTCCCTTTCTATGGCGCCGCGGTCCTCTGCCTCGACGACGAGAATGTACAGTGCATTCTGCCGTCCGTGAAACGCCGCACCATCACTTACGGCCGGAATTCGCAAGCCGACTATCAACCGGCGGATCAGGAGTGCGGCGACTTCCACAGCCGTTTCACTCTGCGCTCGCGCTCGGCGGATCTCGGAGAGTTCCATCTCAATATCCCCGGCGAGCACAACGTACTCAACGCGACCGCGGCGATCGCCGTGGCTCTGGAACTGCACGTCGCGCCCGACGTGATCCGCGAAGGGCTCGCGAAGTTTACAGGCGTCGGGCGGCGCTTTGAAGTGCGAGGGGTGGTGAAAGGCGTGACGGTGGTGGACGACTACGGCCATCACCCGACCGAGATCCGGGCCACGCTGGCGGCGGCGAAATCCTGCTGCCAGGGAAAGATGCACGTCCTTTTCCAGCCGCACCGCTATACGCGCACGTTCCACCTGCTCGACGATTTTGCCCGCGCTTTTCACCAGGCCGACCGCGTCTGTGTGCTCGATATTTATGCCGCTTCGGAAAAGCCGATTGAAGGGGTGACGTCAGAGGCGCTGGTGGAGCGGATGCGCCAGTTCGGGCACCGTGGCGCCGAATACGCGGGATCGAATGAAGCGGGGATCGAAGCGGTCACCGAGGGCGTGGCGCCCGGCGACATGATTCTGACGCTCGGGGCGGGAAGCGTATCGCAACTGGGCGAAAGGATTCTGGAGAGGCTCAATGCCTAAGCCACTTCCGCCGCCCAAACCGAAGTGGAACTGGCGTCTCGCGCTGCGTCTCATGGCCTGGGCCGCGGTCGCCGCGGGCATGGCATGGGCCGGCAAGCAGGTCAATTCGTTCCTGTTGCGCGATCCACGGTTCGATCTCGCCTGCGAACCCGACCAGAAGGTATGCGCCAATCTGGAAATTGACGGCGCCATTTACGCCAGCCGCGCGCGCATCCGGAACATCTTCACGAACGACTTTGGCGCGAGCGTCTTCAATATTCCCCTGGCCGAGCGGCGCCGGAGCCTCCTCGCGATTGACTGGGTTCGGTCGGCCGCGATTTCGCGAGTCTGGCCAAACAGGATCGTGGTCTCGGTGACCGAACGCAAGCCGGTAGCGTTTGCAAAGCTTCCGATCGCGCGGACCGCGCGTTACCGCTTCTCGCTGATCGACGCCGATGGG
>CAZXCO010000577.1:0-1836 GCA_964639095.1 uncultured Solibacteraceae bacterium | reverse complement strand
GTCCCGCGCCGAACGGGCCAGCGACATCCAGGGCGAGATGAATTCCAGTGTGCTGTCCGGTTCCTCCGCCAGCAGCGCCTTGACGCCGCCGCACAGGCTGTGACCCAGGACAATGAGGTGCCGCACCTCCATGACGCGCACGCCGAACTCGATGGCGGCGCTTGTGCCGTGATGCAGGGCGTCCGGCGCATAAGGAGGCACAAGGTTGGCGACGTTGCGCACGGTCAATACCTCGCCCGGCGCGGTATCGAAGATTCTCGTCGGATCCACGCGGCTGTCAACGCATCCGAGCACCAGAGCCCTGGGCGACTGGCCATACTGCGCGAGATCTTCGAAGATGCGTCGCTGTTCGGGCCAGCCGCCGGCGCGGAAGCGCCGATAACCGGCAAGGAGTTGTTCCATAACCCCTCACTCTACGACAGGCTCCAATCCGTACGGCGCGCATGGCCTCCGGTCAATCGGCAGGATCTTCTTCCTCCGCAGGTTCTTCCAGATTTTCGGGCCGCGATGCGAGGCGTTTGAGTGCCGTGAGAACCGGGCCCGAACTGAACCCGGCGCGCCGGAGTTTCCGGTAGGCCGCCGCCAGCCGGCGCTCGTCATCGATCGGAGCGCCGCCCGCGAGAGAAGGCATCCGGCGCTCGATGAATGCGTCGATCTGCTCGGCTTCGCTCTTTTCGCCGAGCGCCTGCAGGACGGCCTGCTCCGCCAGTTCGGCGGAAACCCTGTGGGCTCGCAGGTCGCGCAGCACGCGCATGCGGCCGAAACCGTCGTTTTCCACTCTGGCCGCGGCGAAGCTTTCGGCGAATCGCTTGTCATCGAGGTACCCGATGTCGCGCAGGCGGCCGATGGCCGCGTCCGCATCCGCCGGATCGGCGGCCCGCAGGCGCAGTTTCGATTTCAGATCCCCGATGGAGTAAGCTCTTGCCCCGAGGCACTTTACTGCGTATTCGAAAACTTCCTCCCGCGCCAGTTTTCGGGGTCTTTTCCGCGATCGCATGCCACAAAGAAGTGTACCGGAGTATGGCAGCCAATGTGCCTCATAACCGGACGCAGTATACTGTGAGTGACTTTGGGCTCCATGCGGGCTCTGCACTTTCACGGAAGAGCATCAGGAGAAAGCAAATGAACAAAGGCGGACTGGCAAACTTTTTCCTCGGACTCGGAGTTGGAGTCGGTATCGGCCTTATTCTCGCGCCAGGTTCGGGCGATGAAACCAGGGACATCCTGAAGAACAAGGCGGACGAAGGCAGGGACTTCCTGAAGAAACAGGCCGCGGATATCCGCGAATCCGCAAGCGATATCGTCGAAAAGGGCCGGGAAGCGATTCACCGCCAGAAGGATACGTTGAGCGAGGCGATCCAGGCGGGGAAACAGGCGTATCGGGAGAAGGTTGAGCCGGAAGGCGCGGCCGGAGCGGCTTAGCAAGGGGCGGTTGGGGGTTCCTGTTCCAGATTTCGAAGTCAGAGGATCGCAATGCCGGAAGAGACGTTTCGCTGGGCAATCACGGTTGGTGTAGGAATCGCGACGCTTTGCATCCTCATCATGGCGGCGATGGCGATATCGCTGTATCGAGTGGTATCGAAGGTTCAGGTGCGGGTGAACGATATCACCATGCGGGTTGAGCCGATCATCGCCACGGTGCGGAAGCTGGCAGACGACAACGCGCCGAAGATCACCGCCGTCGCGGGTAATGTCGTGGAAGTTTCGGCGAACGCAAAGGAGATTTCCGTCGTGGCAAAAGATCAGGCTCATCGCTTCGCAGAAGTGGGACGGGATATTGCCGACCGCGCAAAGGCCCGGATCGCGGACGTCGATGCCGTGGTGGACGAGACCGTC
>CAZXCO010000576.1:0-1846 GCA_964639095.1 uncultured Solibacteraceae bacterium | reverse complement strand
CCGAGCTTGCCGGAACCGAACAGGTAATGTTCGGCCGAATTGGAGGGCCAGAAAACGCCCGAGTACTTGGCAAAGGCAACGGCTACAGCGGCGATGGTGCCGGTCTGGATGACCAGGAACAGGGTCCAGCCGTAGAGGAATCCCCAGAGACGGCCGAAAGCCTCCCGAAGATAAACGTACTGGCCGCCTGCGTGCGGCATGGCGGCGGCGAGTTCCCCGTAGCTGAGGGCGGCGATCAGAGTCAGAGCGGCGCCGATGAGCCAGCACAGAATCAGCAGGCCGGGGGACTTGACCTGACGGGCCACGTCGGAGCTGACGATGAAAATGCCCGACCCGATCATGGAGCCCATCACCAGCGTGGTGGCCGAAGTGAGGCCGAGGCCCTTGACGAAGCTGGCAGATTTTTCTGGCGTCATGGCGTCAATTTTGTTTGAGTATGGCAGGTCACGCGGTTCCTCAGTTTTGATAGCGAACCCCGCAACGGACCCATTCTTCCATTCGCTCGCGGATCGTGTGCGCCGTGCAGACGGCGGGGAGCATGCCGGCAATGACCGCCACCGAGTCCGCGCCCGCCGCCCAGCAGAGCGGAGCATTCTCCTGCGTGATGCCGCCGATGGAGACCAGCGGCTTTTGCGCAAGCGACCGCACGGCCCGGAGTTCCTCGATGCCGACGATCGGGTCCGGACGCTCCTTCGACGCTGTCGTGAACACGGGGCCGAAAGCAAAGTAATCGACCGGTTGCGATTGCGCCGCGCGCATCTGCTCCTCGTTATGGGTGGAGAAGCCGATCGTGGCGCGTTCGCCAATGACTCTGCGGGCGTCGGCCGGGAGCAGGTCGTCCTGCCCGAGGTGCAGGCCGGCGCCGAGGAGGGCGGCGTAGTCTGCGCGATCGTTCACGATGAAGAGGGCCGAGGCCGAGCGGCAGAGCGCGGCGATCTCCTCCGCCTGCGCGAAAACGTCACGGCTCCAGAACTCCTTGTGGCGGAACTGAAGGATACGGGCGCCTCCTTCGAGCAGCGCGGCGGCGGCCCGGACGGGGTCGAAATTCAAACGCGCGAGCGCGCCTTTATCGACAATCGGATAGACGCGCGGGAGTGGTGAGGTCAGCAATCCGAATTATCGGATATGAAGCCGCGCCGGACTATTCCCAGCCGGTCTTCGAATTGTAGGGCATCATGAATCCCATCGCTTCGATCTCATGAATTTTTCCGCCACGAATTTTGAAGATGTGAGCGGCCGGGAGATCGAACGGCTTGTAGTTCATCGGGATCGAGGTCACGCCGGGCACACCGGTAATCCTGACGAACTTTTCCTTCATCGGATGCCGGAACTGCGAGAGCCCGAAGACCAGCCCCGTCTCGACGTCGGCGATTTCCACCCGCCGGGGTTCAATCCGCTTGATGTAACTCAGAGCGCCTGTGAACAACTGCGCCCGGCAGCCGAGCGCTCCCGTGCTGCCGCGGCCCGGAGTTTTCGGGGGAGGATTGCCCGTGGTCTGCATGCCGTTTTCGCGCCGCAGGCAGTCGTCGGCGAAGGGAGCAGCATCGCCGTTGCTCGTGACCAGCGCCGTGTAATAAGAAGCACCGATCTTCAACATCTGGTCGCGCGGCACGCGCTCGGCGGGCGGCACCGTCGCCAGCAGCCCGGGGCGCGGAGTCCGCAGATTGGCCAGGCTGCTCTCCCGGAGATTGCGCGCGATGAGGTGCTCCATTTCCATGATTTTGCCGTTGCGCACTTTCAGCCGCAGACCGAGTTGAATCGGTTTGCCCTGTTCCTTCATCATGCCGATGAAACCGACTTCGCCGGAAACCGGGTCGGGCACGTAGATCCTGAATGTCGTCGGCGC
>CAZXCO010000575.1:0-5184 GCA_964639095.1 uncultured Solibacteraceae bacterium | reverse complement strand
GGCGAAGAATCCCCGAACCGGACAGACGCTGTTTCCGACACTCGCGCCTGGTTCCGAGCTGGGTTGGGCCGTTCTGGGTGGGCCTGCGCCTTCGCCGATCATTCTCGACCAGTACAAATATGTCGTTTACCGGAACCCTCAGTGGGACTGGCGCACTTTCGATTTCGATAAAGACATCGCGCGCTCGGAATTTCCGCAATACGTTGTGATGAACGCGACCGACCCGAATCTCGCTCCCTTTCTGGCCCGGCATGGAAAGCTCTTGCTGTACCACGGCTGGTCTGATCCGAACATTTCGCCGTTGTCCACTGTTCAGTACTACAAGAGCGTGGTCGACACTCTGGGAGAGAAGAAGATTTCGGATTCGATCCGGTTGTTTATGGAGCCCGGCATGGGGCACTGCGGAGGAGGCGACGGCCCGAACAAGATGGATCTGGAAGGCACGCTGGACAAATGGGTCGACAAGGGTATCGTGCCGGACAAGATCATCGCCTCGCATTCGACGGGTGGAAAGTTGGATCGCACCCGCCCCCTGTGCCCGTATCCACAAGTGGCGAAATACAAAGGATCCGGCAGTATTGATGACGCGGCCAACTTCTCCTGCGTCAGGCCGCCAAACCCGTAACCGGCCGAAGCATTTGCTCTAACCATTGGAAACGGGCGTGCTCTTCGTTCAGAGGAGCCGCAAATGAGAGTCCTGCTGGTTGGAATGTTTGCCATTGGTTTGATTCCGGTGTTGGCCTGGGCGCAGGACCGGGGCGAGCAACGGGGT
Organism: uncultured Solibacteraceae bacterium; assembly: GCA_964639095.1. Lineage (GTDB taxonomy): Bacteria > Acidobacteriota > Terriglobia > Bryobacterales > Bryobacteraceae > BOG-234. Next base: position 4,412 of record CAZXCO010000575.1, on the reverse strand, counting down.
AAAACGGAACAGAAATTCGGCGGGCATATTCCGGTACATGGTCCGCCGCCTTCCCGGGCCAAGGTCGCTCCCCGCGTGCCGGATCATGATCATGGACCGCCCGCCTTGCGCGAGAACCATGCCGGGCCGCGTCCTCATGTCGAGGCCGACGGCCGCTGGATCGGCCACGACTCCGGCCGCAACGACCCGCACTTCCATCTGGATCACCCCTTCGAGCATGGACGATTCAGCGGCGGCTTCGGATCCGGCCACGTCTGGCGGCTGGCCGGAGGAGGTCCGAGCCGTTTCTGGTTCAGGAACTATTACTGGAGTGTCGCGCCCTATGACTTGAACCTTGTCAGCGACTGGCTGTGGAACAGCGATCAAATCGTGATCTACGAGGATCCGGACCATCCCGGCTGGTATCTGGCCTATAACGTCAGGCTCGGCACTTACGCCCACGTGATGTATCTCGGCTCCTGATTCACCTTGCTTTTCAAGCACTGGGCCTCCAGGTGCTCTTCGGGCTGTCATGAAATCCGGCTATCTTCTGATTCTTGCAGCGGCCATTTCTCTCGGGACCGGAGACTGCGGCAGAACGCAGAGCGACGGCACCACGGTGAATGCGCAAACGACCACACCGAATGCGGCGCCCGCGGACCAGGCTGCGGCCGAGGAAATTAACGGAAACCTGGCTCCCGAAAGTCTGGCTACCCGAAACAATACCGTCGCGCCGGATCAGGCAGCAAATCAGGCGGCAAACCAAGCCCCCGCCGATGCATACCCGCCGGAGCCAGACGACTCGGACTACTATGACGATCAGCCGGAAGACAACGGTCCTGTTGTTTATGCTCCGGAACCGCCGCCTCCGCTTCCGGACTATTCGCAACCTCCGTGCCCGGGCGATAACTACATCTGGACGCCTGGTTACTGGGACTACGCGAGCGCGGGCTTTTACTGGGTGCCGGGCGTGTGGGTGATGGCGCCCTATATCGGCGCACTGTGGACGCCTCCGTATTGGCAGTTCTATGGCAGCCGTTATCTTCTGCATCACGGATACTGGGGTACGTACATCGGCTTCTACGGAGGTGTGATCTACGGCTTCGGCTACACGGGACGAGGCTACTACGGCGGTTACTGGCAGAGTGGCCGGTTCCGCTACAACCGGGCGGTCACCAATATCAACATCACGCGAGTTCACAACGTGTACAACCGGCCGATCGCGCGTCCTCCTGTCAACCGCATCAGCTATAACGGCGGGCGCGGGGGCATCCAGGCGCGGCCGACTCCGGCGGAAAGGGTGGCGCTTCGCGAAAGACGAACGCCGGCGGTCACGGCCCAGGTGGAGCATGTCCGTTCCGCGTCGCAAAATCGCCGGCAATTCGCGTCGGAAAATCGTGGCCGGCCGGCCCTTGTAGCGCAGAATAATCCGCTTTCGACGCCATATCGCGCACCCGCCGCCCAGCCTTCAGGTCCGGAACTGCCGCGGCGGTTTCCGCAAGCCAGACCGGGCCGCGAGCAGGCCCGGCCCGGACAGCCCGCAGCGCCCCCACCTGCGGCAGGGCGCGCCGTCCCGTCTCGGCCCGAAGGACGGCCGGCACAGACTCCACGAGTGCCGAGTCAGCCGGAGGCTCCGCGTCCCGAATTGAACAGACCGGTTCCGGCTCCGCGTCCCGGCGTCCCGCAGGCCCGGCCACAGGAAACGCCGCGGCCTCAGGCAGCACCGCGCCCGCAATTCGAGCCGCGGCCGGAAGCCCCGCAGCAACCCAGGATTCAGAGGCCCGAACCGCAGCGGCAACCGGAAGTGCAGCGGCCGCAGCCGCAACCTCGTCCCGAGGGCCGGCCTGAGGGAAGACCGGAGTTCAATCGTCCGGCGCCGCAGGCCCGGCCCAGCGCTCCGCCGCCGCAACCAGCGCCGCAGCCGAGACCAGCGCCCCAGGCGAGACCAGCGCCGCAGCCGAGACCAGCGCCGCAAGCGCGACCAGCGCCCCAGCCGCGGCAACCCGGACGCGGCGAACCAGGCCGCGGGGACGATCGGGGACGCCAGTAGAAAGCTAAAGACGGACTGCCAGTCTCCGCATCCGTGTGGCCGATCCGGTGCGATCCTTAAGCCATGCGGAAATTCGACAGTCTCTCGGAACGCGAGATTCTCGCCCTGGCCATCTCACTTGAAGAAGAAGACGAACGCGTGTACGCGGACTATGCCGAGGGTCTGCGAAAGGACTTTGCCGCCTCGGCAGCCGTGTTCGATGCCATGGGCGAGGAAGAAGCCAGGCACCGGCGGCGACTGATCGAACTCTATCGCAGCCGGTTTGGCGATCACATTCCTCTGATCCGGCGGCAGGACGTCAGCGGGTTCGTGACCAGAAAACCCGTGTGGCTGATGCAGCCCCTGGGACTCGAGACGATTCGCAAACAGGCGGCAACGATGGAGATCGAGAGCCGCCGCTTCTATGAGCGCGCCGCCGCGCGCGCGCAGGACCCAGGAACCCGCCAACTGCTGGACGATCTCGCCGGCGAGGAGCGGCATCATGAAAACCGGGCGGAGGAACTGGAAAAAGAGAATCTCGGCTACAGCGCGAAAAAAGAAGAGGATGAGGCCAGCCGTCGCCTCTTCGTCCTGCAGATCGTGCAGCCGGGCCTCGCGGGTCTGATGGACGGCTCGGTTTCCACCCTCGCTCCGGTATTCGCCGCGGCCTTCGCCACCCACAACAGCAAAGACGCGTTCGTGGTCGGCCTCGCAGCCTCCGTCGGCGCCGGCATCAGCATGGGATTCGCCGAAGCGCTTTCCGACGACGGCAGCCTGACCGGGCGCGGGCATCCCTGGATGCGCGGTCTGGTGTGCGGATTGATGACCGCGCTCGGGGGAATCGGCCACACGCTGCCCTTTCTCGTGCCCGATTTCCGCGCAGCGATGACCGTCGCGGCGCTGGTCGTGATATTCGAACTGGGCGTTATCGCGTGGGTCCGGAACCGGTATATGGATACGCCGCCCTTTTCCGCGGCCCTCCAGGTCGGGTTGGGAGGACTGCTGGTCTTCGCAACCGGCGTTCTGATCGGGAGCGCCTGAGGCTGGCGCTAATTCCCCGACAGCCCGCCGGGCCACGGTGAGTTCAGATGATACGGAACCGAGGGCCCGATCATCTCGACCCGTCGGATTTTGCCGTGCTCGATCAGGAAAGCCTCGGTTACCAGAATGCTGGAGGGCCGGTTGAATCCCTTGAAAGTATACCTGCGGCCGTCAGAGAGCACTCCCTGATTGACCGTGCCCTGATCGAACACCGCGTGCGACCAGACCACGCCGCGCTCGCTGTCGACCAGCGGATATCTTCGATCGTGGATGTTTTGCACCACGAAGTAGTAGCCGAGCTTGAACTGTGACAGGCAATCGAGCGCGAAGGCGTTGATCGCATCCTTCGGTTCATTGGGCGGGCGCGGAACATTGGTTGTGTGCGCCCCGTTCTCGATGCGATCGCAATCGCTGGTGAAGTTATATGTGCCCGTCCCATTCACTCCCTTGCCGTCATTCTTCTGCAGGCCGCTGAAGTAGCTGTCGGCGACGGCAATCATCTCCTGGCGGCCTGGCCGTTCGGCCGGAGGAATCGACCGGAACCACATGTCTTCCGGCTTGTATCCGGGTTTGTCGAGAGTCGCGATACCAGAAGGCCCGCCACCGCCCTGGCGGTAGTAGACGCTTTCAATCTCGGAAATACGTCCGAGTTGAATGCGCAGACGAAGGCTCATCAGAATGGCCGCGCCCGCCTCCCGCATCGTGCCCATGAAAGCGACCTGTCCGAATTCGGGATCGGCGAAGATATGTTTGTAGTTGCCGATGCCTTCGGCGGTTTTCCAGAAGCCGTCGCCCACGTTCATTCTCTGGTCGTTTTCGGTATACATGACGTCGGCGGAAAGCGGCAGGCGCCGTGGATCATGCGCCACCAGAGCGGCGAGATACTGGTTGACCACGTCTTCCAGGCAGGCGCGGTTGCAGTTCAGCGGAATCGGCCCCGTGGAAGCATGAGCGGGGGACGCGAGCCATCCGGTAAAAGCGGCGGCCGTGAGAACGGCAATGGCGCCGGTTGCGGCAAGAGCGGAGCGCATGGGCATGTTCTCCTGTTCAAGGAGATTCTATAGGAAACGGTTCAGGGGGAAAGCATGGTCAACGTTCAGATCTTCGGTTTGAGAAATTCCCAGGCGACGCGCGCGGCAGAGCGCTTTTTCAAAGAGCGCCGGGTGGAGATTCACTTCGTCGATCTGGCGAAAAAGGCGATGGCGCCCGCCGAGATCCGGCGTTTCGCGGACCGCTTCGGTCTGGCCGCGCTACTCGATACCGAGGGCAAGGCCTGGACCGATGCCGGGCTCAAATATCTCAAGGTTTCCGACGCGCAGATGCTGGAGCGGATCGAACGGGAGCCGAAACTGCTGCGGCTGCC
>CAZXCO010000574.1:0-3456 GCA_964639095.1 uncultured Solibacteraceae bacterium | reverse complement strand
AGTGACGAAATTCCGCTGAGTCCTGCGGACGTGGAGGCGGCCGTCGACGCCGCGATCGCGGAAGACAAGCTCGAGATGGCGATGAGTCTCGCTCCGCAAGTTGCCGTCCTTCGTGCCACGGCTCGGGCCGTGGTGGTTGCGCGGCTCAGGGAGCACTTTAAGCGGCGGTGGCTGGGCCGCGAATTCGACCGTGCGATGAAGGAGTCCGCCGGCGATGGCGACGCCGAGGATCCGCCGCCGGAGGACCCCGATGGCGCTGGCGGTCCGTCAGATGACGACCCGGATCTGCGACTGTTCCCGCACACGGATGCCGGCAACGGGGAGCGCATCGTTGCTCTCTTCGGAGCGGACGTACGTTATTGCCAGGAGCTGAAGCACTGGCTGGTCTGGGACGGCGTGCGTTGGGTGATCGACGAAATCGGCATCATGCGCCAAAAGGCGAAGGTGATGGCTCGCAAGCTGTTCGCCCAGGCCCGCGGCAATTCTGCGCTCGAGATTCACGCCCGTGCCTCAGAGTCGTATTCCGCAATCACAAACGCGCTCGGCTCGGCAGCCACTGAAAAGGGGATCCCGATCTCTGTCACGCAGCTCGATCAGCATCCCTTCCTGCTCAACGTGCCGAACGGCGTCATCGATCTGCGCCGGGGTCAGTTGCTCAAACACAATCGCGAGTTCTACCTGACGAAGCTATGTCCGGTGCCTTTCAGGCCGGAAGCGAAATGCCCCCGATTTATCGCGTTCCTCGAGTGGGCCATGGGAGCGGTCAATTCGGAGGCCGAGATTCCGGAGCGGACCGTGCGGCTTGTGGCGTTTTTGCAGCGCGCCTTCGGTTATGCCCTGACCGGTGACGTAGGCGAAAAGGTGATGTTTATTTTCTACGGCGCGGGCGGTGACAACGGCAAGACGACTCTGCTGGATATCTTCCGCGAGCTGCTGGGCCGCGACTATTCGGGCCAGCTCATCATCGACACAGTGCTGGCGACGAAGACGCCTGATGCGACCGCGCGGGCCGATCTGGCCGATCTGCGCGGCGTGCGAATGGTTGCGACGTCTGAGGTCGATCGCGAAAACCGTCTGAATGAGGGAAAGATCAAATACATTACCTCGGGCACCGACTCGCCGATCAAAGCTCGGCGTCTCTATGAGAACCCTTTCGAGTTTCTGCCGACACACAAGCTGTTCATGGATGCGAACTACCGACCGACAGTCCGCGGGGCGGATAACGCGATCTGGCGGCGTCTCAGACTGGTTCCCTTTGAGGTAACGATCGAGCCGGAAAAAAAGGACCGCAAGCTGAAATCGAAGCTGCTCGAAGAGCTGCCCGGCATCCTGGCATGGGCTGTCCGCGGCTGCACGGAATGGCTGCGGCAGGGGCTCGGAGAGACTCCGGAGCTTCGGTCTGCACAGCAGGAGTGGCGCGATCACGACGATCCGCTCAAGGAGTTCATCGAGGATTGCTGCGAGCTGGACGAAGGCCTGTTTATCGCGGTCGCCGATCTCAACGCCGCTTATGAGCGCTGGGCGAAATTGTCACGCGAGAGATTTCCGCTCGGGAGAGAGGCATTCGGTGAACGTCTGCAAGCGAAAGGGCTGCATCAGAGTCGCGGCCGCCGCGACGATGGCGGCAAACAGTTCAGGGCATGGGAGGGGATCGAGCTTAAGGCGGAGGTCATGGCGGCGCTACGCAAGTCGTCGTCGCCGGTCTGGGCGAAAGACGAAGGCGAATAGATAATCGGCGGGCCACGGGATCTATACCGTGCGCCCGCCATAGGTGCGTATATACGGTTTTGCCATTTGCTTGTCACGCTTGTCACTTAAGTTCATCTGTAAGTCGAAGTAAATACTGCATGTGACAACTGTGACGTCACATAGAGGTAAGTTATTATGCGCGCATATGCGCGCGAAGGTTTGAGTTTGTGAAAAACGACGTCACGGTCGTCACGGTCGTCACAAACATTTTCGAGCGATTTTGTTTGACAGTTCGCGCGGCCCAGGATAATAATCGAATCGATAGGCGCGCCCACTGAGACGCTCCACATGTCCGGACCGCATTCGCGTGAGCCGGATCCTCGCAGGCAGGCAGGCCTTGCAACCGCTTGAGTATACCGGCAACCTTCCCGCTACAAATGCGCCGCAACATGAACGTTGGAGTTATTAAGCAGTGTCAATATGATCGCAGCCAATGGTCGTTGGCTCGGTCGAATCCCGGCCGCTCGCGCGAGAGCGCTCCTGAGGCGCGGAGCCAAAGTCGAAGAAACCCGGCGCAATAAAGTCTTCGCGATCAGGCTCCGGGAGGCCCCGGCCCCAGCGAAGCCGCCGTCTGTGCTTACTCCGGCTTCTTATGCTGGCCAGCGATATGTCTATCGCGAAGCCGTAAAGGCCGGGGGAGAGCAAGTGGCCCGCTGTTACTCGCTCAGAAAGATCGATCGCGAGGATCGTGGCGTGTTCGTGTCCGTACTTGCAGACGTCTGCACGGTGGCGAAATGAAAGGCTCTCGGGGCGGTCGCTTCATCGCGGAACAGCGTGGCGCGTTCGTCGCATCGGCCCCGGATCGAGGTGGTAACCCTCCGGTGGCCTCGGCGGGTCCTTCCCGGAGTTCAAAAACATGCGGGTATCCCGGTTGCGCGCAAGGCCTAGAAACAAGACGTTTTAGCGGGTTACCAATGGTAACTACCACGGTCCGTGTTACCGAGTCATTTCGCCGGGAGTCCGCGCGAGTTTCAGCGGGGTAGAGCAGTGGTAGCTCGCCAGGCTCATAACCTGGAGGTCGAGGTGTTCGAATCCCTCCCCCGCCACCACATTCCAATAGACGACGAGGGCCAAAGGGCGGGGCTCAGAATCCCGGGATATCACCGGGAGCCCCGGCCGGAGGCGTAAGAAAGGAAATCAATGGAAGAGCTCAAGCAGGGACACTTCGAGGGCTGGGCCATCGTCGAGATGATGGGCCACCGAAAAGAGATCGGCTATGTCACGACGGAGGCATACGGTCCTGCGGTGTTATTCCGCGTTGACACGCCCGGGCTGGAGGAGCGCGAGTATGTTCTCGCCGCGCCGGCATATGCCCATGAAACGGATGACGCTCGCCGCTGGTGTCCCACTGGCACAAAGGTGAAGCGGCCAGCGTCGCCGCCGCGATCCTGCCTTGTTGCGCCGGCCTCGCTCTATGCGATGAATCCGTGCACCGAGGAGGCCGCGCGCCGCGCGATAGAGGTCGCTATGCCGCGGCCGCTGATCCTCCTCGAGCTCCCGCCCCAGTCCGTCGGTCTGATCACGGATGGTCTTCGCTCTCAGGATCAGGGCGCTCTGTACGAGGACGAGGGCGACGAGGACGAAGAGGAGGACGACGACGATCTGCCGCAGTAACTGATTGATCTCTTCGCCCGAACGCGCATAGTGGGGCCGTATGCTCTGCGCGGCGAATGCCTAGCGATTAGGGTAGCGATGGCCCGCAAGCCT